>NZ_JBFYGN010000010.1:0-151417 GCF_041079535.1 Comamonas guangdongensis
GGCTTGGCGGCAGCCTTTGCAGCGGGCTTGGCAGCAGCCTTTGCAGCGGGCTTGGCAGCAGCCTTTGCAGCGGGCTTAGCAGCAGCCTTTGCAGCGGGCTTGGCAGCAGCCTTTGCAGCGGGCTTGGCAGCAGCCTTTGCAGCGGGCTTAGCAGCAGCCTTTGCAGCGGGCTTGGCAGCAGCCTTTGCAGCGGGCTTGGCGGCAGCCTTTGCAGCGGGCTTGGCGGCAGCCTTTGCAGCGGGCTTAGCGGCCGCCTTCTTGGGGGCTGCAGCAGCCTTGGCCGTTGCTGTCTTCTTCACAGCTTCAGCCTTGGGCGCGGCCGCCTTTTTTTCAGTTGTTTTTTTCTCGGTAGTGGCCTTGGCGGCCGTCTTCTTCGCAGTTGCCATCATTTTCTCCTTCGTTGATTTGCATAAGACGCCCGGCTTTTTTTATCACCGGACGATTCAAAGCGATGTGGAGTTACGCATCGCTAGGAACACAAATTTGCTTCACGCCAAAAAAACCGTTTTTTGTAGCAATGAAGTGAAGCAAGTCATGACTCGCATTGTGCCTGCTTGGAAGCAATTAATCCCAAGAAAGTGCGCCTCCGGTCTGATACTCGATCACGCGTGTCTCAAAGAAGTTACGTTCTTTCTTCAAATCGATCATTTCGCTCATCCAGGGGAAGGGATTTTCTTCACCGGGGAAAAGCTCTTCAAGGCCGATCTGCGTGGCGCGGCGGTTGGCGATGTAGCGCAGATAGCCCTTGAACATCGATGCGTTCATGCCGAGCACGCCGCGCGGCATGGTGTCTTCGGCGTAGCGGTATTCGAGCTCCACGGCCTTCTGGAACAGGGCCGTGATTTCCTGCTTGAACTCGGCGGTCCACAGGTGCGGATTCTCGAGCTTGAGCTGGTTGATCAGGTCGATGCCGAAGTTGCAGTGCATAGACTCGTCGCGCAGGATGTACTGATACTGCTCGGCAGCGCCCGTCATCTTGTTCTGGCGGCCCAGCGCCAGGATCTGCGTGAAGCCCACGTAGAAGAACAGGCCTTCCATCAGGCAGGCAAAAACGATCAGCGACTTCAGCAGAGTCTGGTCGGTTTCGGGCGTGCCGGTCTTGAACTCGGGGTCCATGATCGCCTCGATGAAAGGGATCAGGAACTCGTCCTTGTCGCGGATGGACTGGACCTCGTTGTAGGCGTTGAAGATTTCCGATTCATCCAGGCCCAGCGATTCCACAATGTACTGGTAGGCATGGGTGTGGATGGCTTCCTCGAAAGCCTGGCGCAGCAGGAACTGGCGGCACTCGGGCGCCGTGATGTGGCGGTAGGTGCCGAGCACGATGTTGTTGGCGGCCAGCGAGTCGGCGGTCACGAAGAAGCCCAGATTGCGCTTGACGATGCGGCGCTCGTCCTCGGTCAGGCCGTTGGGATCCTTCCACAGCGCGATGTCGCGCGTCATGTTCACTTCCTGCGGCATCCAGTGGTTGGCGCAGGTCGCCAGGTACTTTTCCCAGGCCCACTTGTACTTGAACGGAACCAGCTGGTTCACGTCGGTCTTGGCGTTGATGATGCGCTTGTCGGCAGCATTCACGCGCTTGTGCGTGCTGGTGGACGCGCCGGCTTCGCTGCTGGGGGCGGAAGGCGCAAAAGTGTCGTCGTCAAAGCTCAGCATGAGTTATTCCTTTAAGGGAAAAGCTGGGTGCATTGAAATCAACATCCAGCCTTCTGATTTATCTATTTAGTCAATGCCAGTGAAAACTGGCGTGGCCCACGCGAGAGACATCGAGCAAGGGCCGCCCCGCAGCGAGGATGTCGTCCCCCTCCCGTAGAGAGAGGGGGAAGGTGCAAAGCGCCTCAGGGGGTGTTTGCCAATTATTGGCAAGCCTCGCAGCCCGGATCGTCGATCGCGCAGAACTTGATGTCGGTGGCCGGAGCCTGGGCACGCGCGGCGGCGGCAGCGGCTTCCAGCGCGCTCATGGCGGGCTTGGCGGCAGGGGCGGCGGGAGCTCCCGAGGACACGGCGTTCAGCACACGGCTTTGCACGGTGGACTTCTCGATGTTGGTGGCGCTGGTGGTGCGCAGGTAGTACGTGGTCTTGAGACCGCGTACCCAGGCCAGCATATAGGTGTCGTGCAACTTCTTGCCCGAGGCGCCGGCCATGTAGATGTTCAGGCTCTGGGCCTGGTCGATCCACTTCTGGCGGCGCGAGGCAGCTTCCACCAGCCATTCGGGCGAGACTTCGAACGCCGTGGCGTAGAGGCTCTTGACCTCCTGCGGCACGCGGTCGATGGCGCGCAGCGAGCCGTCGAAGTGCTTGAGGTCCATGACCATCACATCGTCCCACAGGCCCAGGCGCTTGAGGTCGCGCACCAGGTACTGGTTGATGACGGTGAATTCGCCCGACAGATTGGACTTGACCGACAGATTGCCGAACGAAGGCTCGATCGAGGCGTCCACGCCCACGATGTTGGAGATGGTGGCGGTGGGGGCGATGGCCACGCAGTTGCTGTTGCGCATGCCGTCCTTGGCGATCTTGGCGCGCAGCGCGTCCCAGTCCAGCTTGGCGGAGCGGTCCACTTCCACATAGCCGCCGCGGGCCTTTTCCAGCAGCTTCAGGGTGTCGGGCGGCAGAATGCCCTGGTCCCACAGCGAGCCCTTGAAGCTGGAATAGGTGCCGCGCTCCTTGGCCAGCTCGGTCGAGGCCCAGTAGGCGTAGTAGCAGATGGCTTCCATGGATTCGTCGGCGAATTCCACGGCGCCCTGGCTGGCGTAGGCGGTGCGCATTTCATACAGCGCGTCCTGGAAGCCCATCAAGCCCATGCCCACGGGGCGGTGGCGCAGATTGGAGTCCTTGGCCTTTTGCACCGCGTAGTAGTTGATGTCGATCACGTTGTCCAGCATGCGCATGGCCGTGGTCACGGTCTTGCGCAGCTTGTCGTGGTCGATCTGGCCGTCCTTGATGTGCTTGACCAGGTTCACCGAACCCAGGTTGCAGACCGCGGTTTCCGTGTCGCTGGTGTTGAGCGTGATCTCGGTGCACAGATTGGAGGAGTGCACCACGCCCACGTGCTGCTGGGGCGAGCGGATGTTGCAGGGGTCCTTGAAGGTGATCCAGGGGTGGCCGGTCTCGAACAGCATCGAGAGCATCTTGCGCCACAGGTCCACGGCGGGCACGCGCTTGAACAGCTTGAGCTCACCCTTGTCGGCCTTGGCTTCGTAGCCGGTATAGGCCTTCTCGAAGGCTTCGCCGAACAGATCGTGCAGGTCGGGGCAGTCCGCGGGCGAGAACAGGGTCCACTGGCCTTTTTCCATGACCCGCTTCATGAACAGGTCGGGAATCCAGTTGGCCGTGTTCATGTCGTGGGTGCGGCGGCGATCATCGCCGGTGTTCTTGCGCAGCTCGAGGAATTCCTCGATGTCCAGGTGCCAGGATTCCAGGTAGGTGCAGACCGCGCCCTTGCGCTTGCCGCCCTGGTTCACGGCCACGGCCGTGTCGTTGACCACCTTGAGGAAGGGCACCACGCCCTGCGATTCGCCGTTCGTGCCCTTGATGCGCGAGCCCAGGGCGCGCACACGGGTCCAGTCATTGCCCAGGCCGCCCGCAAACTTGGACAGCAAAGCGTTTTCCTTGATCGACTCGTAGATACCGTCCAGATCGTCGGGCACCGTGGTCAGGTAGCAGGAGGACAGCTGCGAGCGCAGCGTGCCGCTGTTGAACAGCGTGGGGGTGGACGACATGAAGTCGAACGAGGACAGCAGCTCGTAGAACTCGATGGCGCGCGCATTGCGGTCCTGCTCGTTCAGCGCCAGGCCCATGGCCACGCGCATGAAGAAGGACTGGGGCAGCTCGATGCGCGTCTTGCGCACATGCAGGAAGTAGCGGTCGTACAGGGTCTGCAGACCCAGGTAGTCGAACTGCTGGTCGCGCTCGGCCTTCAGGGCCTTGGCCAGACGGGGCAGGTCGTAGTTCAGCAACTCGGGGTTGAGCAGCTCGTTGTCCACGCCTTTTTGTACAAAGCCGGGGAAGTAGTCGGCATAGGCGGCCTGCATTTCCGCGGGCTGCACGTCATGGCCCATGACCTCGCGCACGATGGTGTGCAGCAGCAGGCGTGCCGTGACATAGGTGTAGTCGGGGTCCTTCTCGATCAGCGTACGCGCGGCCAGGATGGAGGCCTTGTAGACCTCGGCCAGGGGCACGCCGTCGTACAGATTGCGCAGCGTCTCGGCGACGATGGGCGCAGCCTGGATGTCGGCATTCAGATTGCGGCAGGACGACTCGATCAGCGATTCCAGGCGCTCCTGGTCCAGCGGCACGCGCTGGCCGTTGTCGCTCACATGCAGCACGGGCTTGGCGGCGGAGGCCGCGGCGGCAGCGGCTTCGGCGGCCTTCTTCTGTTCGGCGCGCTCTTGGTTGCGGCGCTCGCGGTACAGCACATAGGCGCGGGCCACGTCCTGGTGGCCGCCGCGCATCAGACCCAGCTCGACCTGGTCCTGGATGTCCTCGATGTGGAAGGTGCCGCCTTCGGGGCGGGAGCGGCGCAGGGCGCGCACCACGCCTTCGGTCAGCTCATTGACGGTATCGCGCACGCCGGCCGAGGCAGCTCCCTGGGCGCCGCGCACGGCCAGAAAAGCCTTGGTCAGAGCCACGGCGATCTTCTGGGGGGCGAAGGAAACCACATCACCGCTGCGGCGAATGACCTGGTAGTTATCGGTCTGGGAGGAAGAATCGGCAGCGCCGGTAGACGCGGCAGAAGACAGTGGGCTCAACGCTTCTTGCATAAGTTTCCTCTGGTTCAACTTGTGGATAGGCAGACAAAGGCCTGCACTCTGGGCAGGCACTCAAAAACACGATTCGGCGCTTGGGTCTACACACGGTTTGCACAGGGTGTGCACAACTTGTAAACACTAGATATGGGGTCTGGAGCGCTCTGAAACACTACCGGTAGTGTATCGCTCTTCAATCCGGCTGACCTGCTGTAACTACTGAAGCGGACATTTCAACAGCTGCTTGACAGATGGAAAACGCGCTGCAAACCCCCGCCAAACAAGGCGTTTGCGGCCGTCGCCGGGGTTGGGCGGGAGGGATGGAATATTTGTAAAAAAACTGCGTGTTTGATGCAGGCGACATTTGTGGCCCGAACGCTATTGACAGCGATTTACCATGCCTGCAACCGGCCGGACCGGTTGGGGGCGGCCATGAAAAAGTGAGCATGCGTCGCTTGTCGGATCTCGTTTTTGATGCACTGCATCATGAGACGCACCGATGGCAAGCGTATGACGCTCTTGATTTGGGAGCGCTCAGGCCTTGGCGGGTGGAAACTCCCAGGCCTCGGTGCCGGGCTGTGCGCCCAGCTGCTGCCTGAGTCTGGGCCAGTCAAAGCCCGACCCCGGGTCCTGCTTGCGCCCCGGTGCAATATGTTCGTGGCCGGCGATATAGCGGATGGCATACCGGGCGGCGATGGCCGCGCACAGCCGCTGCAGCGCCTGGTATTGCGTGCTTTCGAAGCTCAGGCCCTCCAGGCCTTCGAGCTCTACGCCTATGGAGTCGTCGTTGCAGCGCTCGCGTCCGCGCCACTGGCTGACGCCCGCATGCCAGGCCCGGTCGTCGCAGCTGACGAACTGCCAGATCTCGCCCTGGCGGGTGATGAAGAAGTGGGCCGAAACCTCCAGCCCGCGGATGCCTTGATAGTAGGGATGGGCGTCCCAGTCCAGCTGATTGGTGAACAGCTGCTGCACCGCACCCGTGCCGTATTGACCCGGCGGCAGGCTGATGGAGTGGACCACCAGCAGATCGATCTGCGCGCCTCCGGGGCGCGGACCGAAGTTGGGCGAAGGCAGCCGGTGCGTGTGCCGCAGCCAGCCGGACTCCCAGAGGCCGGCTGCGGTGTCGGGGGAATGCTCAGGCATTGTCGCCATGGTGTTTGTGGCCTTCTGCGGGCAGGTCTATGCCCAGCCGCTCTATGCGATAGCGGATCTGGCGCAGGCTGATGCCCAGCCGCGCCGCCGTGGCCGTGCGGTTGAAACCGTTGTCCTGCAGGGCGCGGATCAGAATCTCGCGCTCCTGCTCATCCAGCCAGCTCTGCAGGTCTTCGGGCAGGGTGGCCGGACCGGCTGCCGGCAGGGGCGGCGGCGGGGCCGGCGTCAGCGAGGCCGATACCGGCAGCTCGCCGCTCGGCAAAGAATCCGGCGGAATGCGCAGCGGTCCCTCGTCACCCAGGGCAATCGCGCGGTGCAGCACGTTCTCGAGCTCGCGCACATTGCCGGGCAGGGACAGCTGCGCGATCTGGCCCAGGCTGACGGCATCCAGCTCGGGGCTGGGCAGGCCGGACTCATGGGCCAGCTTGCGCAGCAGGGCCTGGCACAGGGCGGGCAGGTCTTCACGGCGCTCGCGCAGCGACGGCAGCGTGATCTCGATCACGTTGAGGCGGTAATACAGATCCTGGCGAAAGCTGCCGCCCTGCACCTCGGCCGCGAGATCGCGATGGGTGGCGCTGACGACGCGCACATCGACGGCCTCTTCCTGGGTGCTGCCCAGGGGGCGGATCTTGCGCTCCTGAATGGCGCGCAGCAGCTTGGCCTGCATGGCCAGCGGCAGATCGCCGATCTCGTCGAGAAACAGCGTGCCGCCCTGGGCGGCCTGGAAGTAGCCGGGCCGGTCCTGGGTGGCGCCGGTGTACGACCCCTTGCGCGCGCCGAAGAACTCGGCCTCCAGCAGATTCTCGGGAATCGCGCCGCAGTTGACGGCGACCAGCGGGCCCTGGGCGCGCTGACTGCAGGCATGCAGGGCGCGGGCCACCAGCTCCTTGCCCGTACCCGACTCCCCGTGCACCAGCACCGGGGCCATGCCCTTGGCGACCTTGGCGATGCGCTGCTTGACGGCCAGCATGGAGGGCGAGTTGCCGACCAGGGCCTGCAGAGCCGTCTCGTCCTGCGGCAGGCTGGCGGCCGAGCCCAGCGCACTGGCCGCAAAAGACGCGGGCGCGCAGCCCGGTGCGGGCACGGCGCCTATGCCCTGGATGGCCGAGGCCACGACCTGGCGGAACTGCTTCAGATCCACGGGCTTGGTCAGATAGTCGAAAGCTCCCGTGCGCAGGGCCTCGACCGCATTCTCGGCCGAGCCGTAGGCGGTCATGACTATGCAGCGCTCGGGCCGGGACTGGTCGCGCAGCCGCAGCAGCAGCTCCATGCCCATGCCGTCGGGCAGGCGCATATCGGTGATCACCACATCAAAGCGCTGGCCTTGCAACTGCTCCCGGGCCTCCTGGATCGAGCCCGCGGTTTCCACGCGATAGCCCTCGCGCAGCAGGGTCAGCTCGTAGAGCGTGCGCAGATCGGGCTCGTCGTCGACCACCAGGATGGTGGCCGCGGTGGATGTTGTGGGCAGGGAGTTCACGAGGCTTACACCATGATCGAATCAAACAAAGAGCGGTCCATGGGCGTGGACGGGGCGTTGCGCAGGCTCACGATGAAGGCATTGCCGTCAACGCCATGGCGGGCCAGGCGCCGGTAGCTGATGGTGGCCTCATAGCGCTGGCACAGCTCCCTGCAGATATACAGGCCCAGGCCGCTGGAGCGGCTTTGCGAGGAGAAGAAGGGCTCGAACAGATGGCGCTGCACGCTGGACTCCAGCGGCGCGCCGTCGCTCCAGACCATGAACCAGCTCATATCGCGCCGTGCGAGCTCGGGCGCCAGCGCCGCGTCGGGCCCGTGGCCGCTGATCAGCTGCAGGCTGGACGCCTTGCCGGCATGGCTGCGATGGCGCTGGGCATTGTCCAGCAGATTGATCAGCACCCGGCGCAGATGCTCCTCGTCGAACAGTATGTGGCGCGCCGGCGCATCGAGCTGCAGCAAAAGGCGGCGTGGTGGCGTGGCTTGGTTCTGCCATTCCTGGCCGATCAGCGCCAGCAGGGCGTCGAGGGCCAGGGCCTGGCCCGGGTGTGCATCGTGGCCCTGCTGCACGCGCGCGATATTGAGGATTTCCTCGGCGATGCGGGCCAGCCGGTCCGCGTTCTGGCCCACGATGCGGCACAGCTGCTGCTGGGTGGGCTGGCTGCCCAGGTCTTCGGCCAGCAGCGCATTGGCCTGGGTGATGGCGGCCAGGGGATTGCGGATCTCATGGGCCACGGCGGCCGACATGCGGCCCATGGAGGCCAGCTTTTCCGTGCGCAGCTGGGCTTCCATTTCCCGCAGATCATGCAGAAACATCACGCAAAGGCAGTGGCGGGCTTCGGCGCCGGGCTCCACATCCAGATAGGGGGCCGCGACCTCGGTGATCCGCGTGCGCACATGCAGGCCGGTGCGCCCGCTTTGGGGCGTGGCCTGCAGATGCAGCGTGACCGACAGCGGCCGCGCATGGGCAAAGCTGGCGTGGGCGGCTTCGGCCAGGGGCTCCCAGCGGGAATAGGTTTGCAGCGAGAAAGACTGGCTGTGGCTGGACGGCAGGCCCAGCAGCTGCAGGGCCGCAGGGTTGGCCTGCTGCACCTGCAGGCTGGAATCGACCACCAGCACGCCGTCCGACAGATGGTTGATGACCAGGGTGTTGACCTGCTCCTGGGTCTGGGTGCGCAGGCGGTTGAAGAGGGCCGTGGCGCGCTCGCGCCGCACGCGCTTGGCCAGCTCGTGGGTCAGATAGGCTACGCAGAAATAGCCGGCGCAGGCAAAAGCCGTCTGATAGTAGGCCTGGGTGGCATCGCCCTGGCCATGGGCCTGCTGCCAGGAGACCACGGCCAGCATCAGCAAGGTGATGCTGGCCGTGGTGCCGAATGCCAGCAGCAGGCTGCCCAGAGCCGAGGAAATCAGGATCGGAATCGCCAACAGCGCCGTATAGTTCAGGGCGCCGGTCTGCAGAATCTGCAGCAGGAAGATGGCGGCGATATCCACGCCGATCACGGGCAGCCACTGCATGCCGGCCTGGGGGGCGGGCAGGTGACGACCCGCGGTCAGCCTGAGCAGCACCGTCAGCACCAGATAGCCGAGGCAGACCAGCCAGACCAAGGACGAGCCCATGTTCTGCAGCTGCTGGCTCAGCGTCTGCAGCAGCACCAGGGCCAGTGCCAGCAGAATGCGGCCGCTCAGGAACGCCTGCCACAGGCGGATGAAAGGGGCGTTGAGGCTGGCATCGGCCTGGCGGCTGATGGCCGCCTCCAGCGGAATCGCCGTGTGCTGCCAGAGGGGCGCGGGCTCTGCCATGGCGCTCAGTGTGCCGAGTCCGCGCGGGCTGCGGCCTGACGGTGCTCGAGGCTGCAAAAGAACCGGCCGGCGCCGTCGCTCACTGCCTCGGCCTGGGGCAGGTGCAGGCCGCAGTGCGCGCAGGCGACCATGGTCTGGGGCTTGTTCGGGGGCGCAGTGGCCGGGCTGCGGGCCTCGGCTTCGGCACGGCGCTTGCCGCGCCAGATGCCGACGGCGACCACCAGTACCAGCAAAACCAGCAGGTATTTCATGCGGCACGTCCCAGCAGTACTTCCACCACGAAGCGCGAGCCCACATAGGCCAGCAGCAGCAGGATGGCGCCGATATAAAGCACGCGCACGGCGCTGTGGCCGCGCCAGCCAAAGCGCTTGCGGCCGAACAGCAGGATGGCAAAAGCGATCCAGGACAGCAGCGAGAACACGGACTTGTGATTCCAGACCCAGGCCTTGCCATAAAGCTGTTCGCCGAACAGCCAGCCCGCGGCCAGCGTGGCGGTGAGCAGCAGAAAGCCCGCACCCACAAAGCGGAAGGTCAGGCGTTCCAGCGTCAGCAGCGGCAGGCCGCCGTCATCGGTGCCCAGGCGCATCTGGCGCTCGGCATGGCCCATCAGCGCCGCATGCACCACGGCGGCGGCAAACAGGCCATAGGAGGCAATGCCCAGGGCCAGATGCAGCGGCAGCCAGGGCGAGGCATCCACATGCAGCGGCGTGCCCGGAAAGACCACGGGCAGCAGCACGGCCAGGCTGCCCATGATGGACAGCGGCCAGCGCGAGCGCAGCTGAGGATAGAGCTGCTGCTCCACCACATACACCGTCAGCACCAGCCAGGCCGTGATGGACAGGGCCGGCGCGAAGCCAAAGCGCGGCAATTCTCCGAGCAAGCCCCAGGCCAGAGTGAGCGCATGCAAGGCCCAGGCCAGGCGCAGGCAGCGGCGGGCGCCGGTTTCCTGCAGGCGCTGGGCGGCAAGAGCGGGTATCGCATAGGCAATGGCTGCCGCAATAGCCAGAGTCCAGCTGATGCTGCTGGCAGCGGTAAGCGGTTGGGAGAGCATGCTTTCTATGATAGTGCGGCCGGCCGCCACTCGCCTTTTTGTTGGCGCCAATCTTGCGGTCCGGGGCCGCCGCGGGTCATCCGGACCGGCTCGCGCCGGGCCGTCATCGCCGGGCAAGGCAGCCGCAGGGGGCTGCGGGTAAAATGGCGGCTTCGCGCGACCGCGCCTGCCCCGGTAATGGACTGCCCGGGCGATTCCATGCCGGTTGCGCGGCCGCCGGAGCATGCCGGCGGTGTCCTGCCCCTGTCTGTCCACAACTCTCGAATGCTTTTTGCCTATGGCCTCCGCACTCACCGATAAACTCTCGCGCCTTGTCAAGGAGATGCGCGGCCAGGCCCGCATCACCGAATCCAACGTCCAGGACATGCTGCGCGAGGTGCGCATGGCGCTGCTCGAGGCCGACGTGGCCCTGCCCGTGGTGCGCGACTTCATTGCGCGCGTCAAGGAAAAGGCGCTGGGCCAGGAGGTCATCAGCTCGCTGCAGCCCGGCCAGGTGCTGGTGTCCATCGTCAACAAGGAGTTGGCGGCGACCATGGGCGAGGGCGTGGCCGACATCAACCTCAACGCCCAGCCGCCCGCCGTGATCCTGATGGCCGGCCTGCAGGGTGCAGGCAAGACCACGACCACGGCCAAGCTGGCCAAGCATCTGATCGAGAAGCGCAAGAAAAAGGTGCTCACGGTCTCGGGCGACGTGTATCGCCCCGCGGCCATCGAGCAGCTCAAGACCGTCACGGCCCAGGCCGGCGCCGAGTGGTTTCCTTCCACGCCCGACCAGAAGCCCCACGATATCGCCGTGGCAGCGATCGACTATGCGAAGAAGCATTTCTTCGACGTGCTGCTGGTGGATACGGCCGGCCGTCTGGCCATCGACGAGCTGCTGATGGCCGAAATCAAGGATTTGCACGCCACGCTCAAACCCGTCGAAACCCTGTTCGTGGTCGATGCCATGCAGGGTCAGGATGCGGTCAATACGGCCAAGGCCTTCAAGGAAGCGCTGCCGCTGACCGGTATCGTGCTGACCAAGCTCGACGGCGATTCGCGCGGCGGTGCGGCGCTGTCGGTGCGCCAGATCACGGGCGCGCCCATCAAGTTCGCCGGTGTCTCGGAAAAGATCGACGGCCTCGAAGTCTTTGACGCCGACCGCCACGCCCAGCGCGTGCTGGGCATGGGCGACATCGTGGCCCTGGTCGAGCAGGTCACCAAGGGCGTGGACATGGAAGCCGCGCAGAAGATGGCCGAGAAGCTCAAGAGCGGCGACGGCTTCGACCTCAACGACTTCCTGGCCCAGCTGCAGCAGATGAAGCAGATGGGTGGCCTGTCCACCCTGATGGACAAGCTGCCCGCCGAACTCGCGGGCAAGGCCGGCCAGGTGGACATGGACAAGGCCGAGCGCGAGATCAAGCGCAAGGAAGGCATCATCTGCTCCATGACGTTCAAGGAGCGCAAGAACCCCGCTCTGATCAAGGCCACGCGCAAAAAGCGCATTGCCGACGGCGCCGGCGTGCAGGTGCAGGAAGTCAACCGCCTGCTCAAGGAGTTCGAGCAGATGCAGACCATGATGAAGAAGTTAAAGGGCGGCGGCCTGATGAAGATGATGAAGAAGATGGGCGGCATGAAGGGGATGAAGGGCATGATGGGCGGCGGCATGCCCAAGCTGCCGTTCTGATCATGATCACCCCCTGAGCCGCTGCGCGGCTTCCCCCTCTCTCGCTGCGCGGGAGGGGGACGGCGCCCTTGCTGCGGGGCGGCCCTTGCTCGGCGCCTCTGACCCGCAGCGCACCAGTTTTGCAGACTCTGCACCCAACAAAAAAGTGAGCTGCTGGCGCTGGATGACCCTTGGTATTGGAGGATTTAAACCCCTGAATCATTGGTCGGCAGGCGTCAGCAGCTCACTTTTTTTGTAAAGACCGGCCGCAGATGCTGGAGCCGGCCGCTGCTTTCTGAGAACATGCAGCACCATGAAGGTACAAGCTTGGACTTCCATGGATGCGGCCCAGCCCGCCGATACCGGCCGCCGCGGCTGTGCGCTGATGCTGGCCGGCTCTCTGATGGCGGTGCTGGCCGGCTGCTCCACCGCCCCGGGCAGGCCCAGGCCTGCGGCGCAGGGCGGCGGTGCCAGGGCCGTGAACCCGCTGAATCTGCCCGACGATCTGCGCGAAGGCATGCTGGCGCGCACCATGCTGGTGGTCAACACGCCCTATACCTATGGCGGCAATACGCCCGAGGGCGGCTTTGACTGCAGCGGACTGATCCAGTGGGCCGTGGGCGGTGTCACGCAGGCGCGCCTGCCGCGCACCACGGCGCAGTGGGCCCAGGCCAGCAATCCGGTGGGCGGACGCGAGCCGATGCGCGGCGACTTCGTGTTCTTCAACACCCTGGGCGCAAGCTATTCGCACATGGGGATTTTTGTGGGCAACGGCCAGTTCGTGCACGCGCCATCCAGCGGCGGCACGGTGCAGCGCGTGCGCATGGACAACGTCTATTTCGCCAAACGCTTTACCGAAGCACGCAGCATTTTTGCCTAGCGGACCTGCCGCTGCTATTCGCTGCCGGCTATTGCCTGCCGGGCCGGAGGAAAGTGGCTCGCGGCATCCTGGGCCGACATGGGCTTGCCGAACAGATAGCCCTGGAAGGCGCTGCAGCCATGCTGCAGCAGAAAGTCGAACTGGGCCTTGTTCTCCACGCCCTCGGCCACGACCTGCAGGCCCAGGGTGCGCGCCAGCGTCAGTATGGTGGTGGTGATGGCAGCATCCTCCCGGCTGCCCGGCAGGCCCTGGACGAAGGAGCGGTCCACCTTGAGCTGATCCAGGGGCAGGCGCTTGAGATAGGACAGCGAGGAGTAGCCGGTGCCGAAGTCGTCCAGCGCGAACTGCACGCCCAGGGCCCGCAGCGACTGCATCTTGAGAATGCTTTTCTCGATATCCGTGAGAAACATGCTCTCCGTCAGCTCCAGGCGCAGCAGGCTGGGGTTGATCCCGCTGCCTTCGATGACGCTTTGCACGCGGGCCGCAAAAGCCGGGTCCAGAAACTGCCGCGCGCTGACATTGACCGCCACCGACCAGTGGGCCGTGGCGGGGACGCGACCCCAGTGCGTCAGCTGTTCGCATGCGGCACGCAGCACCCATTGGCCCAGGGACAGAATCAGTCCGCTTTCTTCGGCTAGCTTGATGAAGGCCGCCGGCGCCAGCAGGCCGCGCGTGGGATGCTGCCAGCGGATCAGGGCTTCCCAGTCCTGGGGCTGCTGCAGAGGGCTGACCACGGGCTGGTAGAGCAGGTGGAACTCGTCGCGCTGGATGGCCTGGCGCAGGTCGTCGATCAGCCCGGTCTGGCTCAGTATCGAGGCCTGCAGCGTGGGGTCGAAGACGCAGACATTGTTGCGCCCCCTTTCCTTGGCCTGATACAAGGCCATATCGGCCCGCTTCATGAGTTCTTCGGTGCCGTCGCTGCTGCCGTCGAACAGCAGCAGGCCTATGCTGAGCGTGGACGGCACGAGCAGGCCGCCGAGATCGAAGGTTGAACCCAGAGACTCGCGCAGTCTCTCGGCCATGGCGTAGGCATGGACCGAGGCCTGGGCCGGGTCGGTATCGAGCTCGTTGAGCAAGATCACGAACTCATCGCCGCCCACGCGCGCCACGGTGTCGGTCTCGCGCACGCAGGCCAGCAGCCGCAGCGCGATCTGGCACAGCAGGGCATCGCCCTGGCTGTGGCCGAATCTGTCGTTCACGTCCTTGAAGTTGTCCAGATCCAGCAGCATGAGCGCACCGTGGCGCCGGCTGCGCCGGGAACTGGCCAGGGTGCGCTGCAGATGCTCGGCAAGCAAGACCCGGTTGGCCAGGCCCGTGAGGGCATCGTGCAGGGCCAGGTGCAGGGCCTGCTCCTCGGCCCGCTTGCGCTGGGTGATGTCGGCGCGGATGGAGATGTACTGCTCGGGCCGTCCGTCCGGGCCCAGCTGCGGAACAATCGTGGTCTGCACCCAGTACAGCGCGCCGTCCTTGGCGCGGTTGCAGATTTCGCCGTTCCAGATCTGGCCCGAGGAGATGGTCTTCCACAGCTGCAGGAAAAAGCTCCTGGGGTGGGTGCCGGAGTTGACGATGCGGTGCGTGCTGCCGATCAGCTCGTCGCGCGAGTAGCGGGAAACCTCGCAGAATTTTTCATTGGCCTGGGTGATGACGCCGCGCGCATCGGTCACGGCCACGATGGCGTGCGCATTCAAGGCGGCCTTGAGGTCCTTGAGCTCCTTGAGGGCCAGGGCCAGCCGCTGATCGGCCGATGCAGGCTCGGCTTCCTGCGAGCTGTTGCAGTGATCGGTAACCGCTTGTGAGCTTTGCATCACGCGCACCTCCAGCTTTTCTCGCTACGCTGTTTCTGATCCTGGCTCTGCCGTCGCTTCTCCGCTATCGCTATTGATCACAATTCTTACGTTTGTCATTCAACCCTTTTTTCAACACTGCTATTGAAACGGGCGGAAGCAAAAAAGCCGGCCACAGCCTCGTAGCGCGGCGGCCGGCGTCCTCAGCGCGCTGCGTCCGGCGCGGGCAGCAGCGGCTGCTCCCAGGCCAGCGCCTGCCAGGGGTGCTCCGGCTGGCTTACCCACTGCGCGACCTCCTCGGCGCTGACGGCCTTGCCCAGCATATCGGCGCGGCCCTGGGCCAGCCACTGCAGGCGGCCCTGGGCATAGGCCGTACCGAACTCCAGCCAGCTGCCAAAGCATTGCTGGGCGCGGCTGGCGTTGAGCAGCAGCACCTGCTGCTGCAGCTCCTCCTGCAGCCAGCCCAGCATGAACGCGCAGCGCACATAGAAGGCCGTGCGCGCGCAGGCAAAAGCCATGGCCGCGCGCGGCTCGTCGCCGGGCTGGGGCTTTTGCAGGTCCTGCATGAACCAGCGCTGGCGCAGCAGATCGGGCAGCTGCCTGGCGATGCTGGCATCGTCCAGGTCGGTGCGCATGCCCAGATGGTGCAGCACCATGGGCCGCAGCTGGGCCGTCAGCGCCTCGTCGGCGCCCGAGAGCTGGCTGTCGGCAAAGCCGCCCTGGATGCTGTGGAAGGCCATGGGGTGGGCCAGGGCCAGGGCCCAGTTCAGGGCCTCGCTGCCCGTGCTGTAGCTGGAGACATCGCCGCGGCGCCGGGCTTCCTTGACCTCGCGCCAGTTCTTGCGGATCACCCAGAACATGCCCAGCAGGGCCAGGCTGCCCAGCAGCCAGTGGATGCGCATCAGCCCGTAGATCAGCCCGAAGGGCAGCAGCACGATGATGATGGACTTGATCATGCGGCAGCCTTTCCGCGCTTTCTGGCCAGCTCCAGGGTCTGCTGCAGCGCGGCCGTCTTGGGCATGCGCTCCAGCACCTCGGGGTCCAGCGAGTCCTTGCGCGCGACCACCATCCACTGCATCAGCGCGGACTGCAGATCGAGCTGCGGCAGCAGGCGCGGGTGCTGCTGCATCAGCCACAGCTGCTCGGCATCGGTCCGCATCTCCTGCACCGCGCACCAGGGCGCAAGCTCCGGATTGGCTTGCAGCATGGCGGCCGGTCGGCGCACAATGCCCATGGCCAGCGCATCCTCGGGCACTGCGCCGTTGAGGGGCAGGTGGTTGAGCAGGGCCACGACATCGGGCACATAGCGCGCGATCGGCGGGCGGTTCTGCTTGCCCTTGATTTGCTCGACCTGCAGCGAGCCGTCCTGCTGCACCAGGGCATTGACGGTGATGCGCGGCTGGGCCGTGCCCGTGCGGTAGCTGAACAGCCGCATCCTGCCGCTTTCCAGGCCCTCGGCGTAATGCTCGCCATAGCCGCCGGCAAGGCTTTTGCGGTCCGCGAACTGGCCCACGCAGTGGCCCATCATCTGGCTCTCGTAGGCCATTTCCTGGCGTAGCTCGGGGCTCTTGCCATCGAACTCGACAAAAGTGCCGAGCTGGCCGCGCAGCATGCCGTGCACCGCATTTTTGCAGTGCTCCACCCAGCCGCTGCTCTGCTTTTTCTCGAAAGCCAGATGCTCCAGCGTCCAGCGCGCCAGCGCCTGCGGGCAGTTCACGCGCTGGAGCTTGCCTTCCAGCGAGGTGCCCTTGCGCGTGGACAGAAACTCCACCAGCCGGGCCTCCAGCGCCAGCACGGCCGCCGACTCGGGCTGCACCCACCACAGGTCGGGCAGGTTCAAGCCCGCTTTCCGGCGCGCCAGCCGCTCCAGCGCCCAGGCCGGAGGCTCGGCGCGGCCCAGCAGCTGCCGCAGCTGGGCTTCGTCGGCGATGCGCTGCACCTGGGGCGCTTCGGCCTGCAGATTGCCCACCACATGGCGGTAGAAGTGATTGCCCAGCCAGGCGGCCACATCGGCCGCATCGCCGCGCTCCGCGCTGCGGGCCAGGATGCTGGCCTTGACGGCAGGGGCGTTGACGACATCGCGGGCCTTGTAGGCGCTGGCCGCGGCCGGGTGTTGGACTGCGGCCTGGCTCACCAGAATTTCCACCAGGGCTTGCGGCCCGGAGTTGCCGCGCCAGCATCGCGTTCGGCCAGCTTGCTCTGGGCACGGTCCAGGCCCTCGCGCGACATGCGGCGCTCGTCCTCGTTGTCGTGCTTGCACAGGTGGCTCGCGGCCTCCTTGTGCATGGCGACCGATTCCTCGAGCAGCTCGGGATAGGCTTCCAGCGCGCAGCCCAGGCGGCGCAGCGCATAGCATTCCTTGAGCTCGCGCACCTCCTGCTGGTGGGCGCGCAGGCGCGGCAGCACCAGCTCGGGCTGGGTGGCCGAGAAAAAGTCCAGCATGGACATCAGGGCCGCGAGATAGTCGCGGCGGTTGTCGCGCTGCTCGTCTTTGTTGAGCTCGCCAAACCACTGGTCCAGGCGCTCCAGCCAGATGCTGATCTCGGTGTCGCGATTGAGCTTGTACAGCGACATGGCGACGGTGGAGAAATAGCTCGTCGGGTCATGGCGGCCGTAGCCGTGGTTCAGCGCGAAATGCCACAGGCGCTCGGCCTCGGCCACGATCTGGGTGTCGTCGTCCTTGCCTATGGCGCACCACAGCAGGCCGTCCTGGTGCTCGGCGAACGGGCTGCTGGCCAGGCCCTTGTGGTGCAGTTTCGCGGCCTCGTCGTAACGCTCCATGAACCGGTACTTGATGGCTAGGTTGTTGCAGAGCATGGAGTACACATGCAGGTCGGCATCCTTGAAAGTACCCTGGCCCGTGGCCCAGAAATGCTCGAAGCGGCGCAGGCCTTCCTCGTAGTAGCGCAGCACCAGCGGCTCGCGCGCTGCGTCGGCAGGCACTTTCTTCTTGTTGCCCATGAGTATCGCCAGATCGTCGGCGTCGTCCAGCACCACGCCGGCTCCATAGCACCAGTGGCCGCCGTGGGCGCCGGGGATGGGGCGGGCCAGCGCTTCCTCCAGCGGCAGGGCCGCAAAGCGTGCGGCCCAGAGTGCGGGCAGCTTGGCGCTGTCGGCGAACTCGGGGTGCCGGCCCACGGACTGCTCCAGCAGCGGCAAGGCCTTGTCCATCTGGTGCCTGTGCGCCAGACGCATGCCCTCGAGCAGCGCCAGCACCGGATGATCGGGGCGCACCGCGCGGACCAGGTCCAGATAGTGGTCGGCAGGCTGCGGCGGCATTTCCTCTTCGGTCAGCAGATAGCGCATGTCCTCATCCAGATGCGCGCAGGCCAGGACCAGCGCCCAGGTCACAGCGCGCTCGGGGTCGCTCTCAAAACGTTGCCGGGCCAGCTTGCAGGCGCAGGCGCTGGACACGGGGCGGGCATGCAGTACGCTTTCCAGCGCCAGCGCGGCGGCCTCATCGAAACGGCCGGCCTGAACCAGCCAGTCCAGCTGAACCGCGCTGAAGGGGTCGCCTTGGTCATGCGTCAGGCCGAAGCGCCCCTGGTTGCCGAGCTGCAGCGCGGCCTCCAGCTGGCCGGCCTGCGCACAGGCCTGGGCCTGCAGGCGCGCTATCCTGACCTTGCGGTGCATCTTCACGGCCTGGGATGGCGCCGGGACTTCGGTGCGCGTCAGCCGCTGTTCGCAGGCCATGAGCAGCGACGGCAGACTTTGCGGTGCCAGGGGCAGGGCGCGCGCGGCCAGGGCCATCCAGCGCTCAAAGTCCACGTCCTGGTCGGGCGCGGCATCGCGCAAGGTGTTGACGGCCGCCTGCACCATGGCCGAGACATGGGCCGTGTCGTCGCCGTTCTGCGCGAGCTCGGCCTTTTTCAGGCAGACCATGGCATCCAGATAGGCGTCGTCCTCGGCCAGATCGGGGTTGCTGCGCTGCTGCGCGCGGTGCATGTCCAGGCCTCTGGCGGCCAGGTCCCAGGCCTGCAGCTCGCGGGCCATCCATTGCCAGCTATTCCAGTAGCCGTCGGGATCTATGTCCTGGGGCAGGCGGGAGATGGCTTGCGCGGCCGGCAGCAGCAGCTCGGTCGCCGCCGCGCGGTCGAGGCCGGTGCGGCTCTGGATGTCGCTGAGCGCCAGGCGCAGCGCCGCATCCGCGGGCGGATTGGCCTCGGGCCGCAGCACGCGGGCGCGATGCTGCTGCAGCAGCGCATTGGCCGTGCCGGGGTTTTCCAGCAGCAGCCAGAAGTCGTGCAGGCGCTCGAGCTCATAGGCGGTGGCGGGGGCAAAGCTCTGCTGCTCCATCAGCTCCACGGCCGCGGCGACCCGGTCTTCGCGGCTGATGGCGCTGGGCTGCTCATCGTCGTCGTCGTGCAGCAGCTCATGGGTCTGGTCGAGAAAAGCGTACAGGGCATCGCCCTGCAGTGCAGCGGTTTGGTTCATGGTGTCCAGATATCCATCCGAGGCCGCTTGGCCCCAACAGCTCGCCATCCTAGCCGCTGGGTTGATGTCGATATCAATCTGTCGATGCTTTCACATACTGTTACCTTGAAGTGATCGCCAACCTCTAGTAATAGAAAAAAGCCCGCCGGAATCTGCATTCCGGCGGGCTTGCACAGCGGTGCTCGGCAGAGCGGGTTCAGTCCTTGAGCAGCACTTCGCCGCGCAGCGTATAGGCCTTGGCCTCGGTGATCTTCACGTCCACCATCTGGCCGATCAGGCGCTCGTTGCCCGGGAAGTTGACCACGCGGTTGCACTCGGTGCGGCCCATGAGTTCGCTGCCGTCGCGCTTGGAGACGCCTTCGACCAGCAGGCGCTGCACCGTGCCCATGCGCTCCTCGCTGATTTCCTTGATGTTGTGGTTGATCACGGCCTGCAGCTCCTGCAGGCGGCGCAGCTTGACCTCGTGCGGCGTGTCGTCGGGCAGATTGGCGGCTGGCGTGCCGGGACGGGGGCTGAAGATGAAGCTGAAGCTGTTGTCGAAGCGCACGTCGTGGATGAGCTTCATCATCTTCTGGAAGTCTTCCTCGGTCTCGCCGGGGAAGCCCACGATGAAGTCGCTGCTCATGGCCAGATCGGGGCGGATGGCGCGCAGCTTGCGGATGGTGCTCTTGTATTCCATGGCCGTGTAGCCGCGCTTCATGGCCATGAGGATCTTGTCGCTGCCGTGCTGCACGGGCAGGTGCAGGTGGCTGACCAGCTTGGGGATCTTGGCGTAGGCCTCGATCAGGCGCGGCGTGAACTCGTTGGGGTGGCTGGTGGTGTAGCGTATGCGCTCTATGCCGGGAATCTCGGCTACATATTCGAGCAGCAGCGCAAAGTCGGCGATCTCGGCCGTGTCGCCCATCTTGCCCAGATAGGCATTCACGTTCTGGCCCAGCAGTGTGATTTCCTTCACGCCCTGTTCGGCCAGGCCCGCGACTTCCACCAGCACGTCCTCGAACGGGCGGCTGATTTCCTCGCCGCGCGTATAGGGCACGACGCAGTAGCTGCAGTACTTGGAGCAGCCTTCCATGATGGAGACAAAGGCCGAGGCACCCTCGACGCGCGCCGGCGGCAGGTGGTCGAATTTCTCGATCTCGGGAAACGAGATGTCCACCTGGGGCTTGGCCTTGGCCGCGCGCTGGTTCAGCAGCTCGGGCAGGCGGTGCAGGGTCTGGGGGCCGAACACCACGTCCACAAACGGCGCGCGCTTGATGATCTCGGCGCCTTCCTGGCTGGCCACGCAGCCGCCCACGCCGATGAGCACGCCCTTGTCCTTGAGGTGCTTGATGCGGCCCAGGTCGCTGAACACCTTCTCCTGCGCCTTCTCGCGCACCGAGCAGGTGTTGAACAGGATCAGGTCGGCTTCTTCCACGTCCTGCGTGGGCTCGTAACCTTGGGCCGCGCCCAGCACGTCGGCCATCTTGTCCGAGTCGTACTCGTTCATCTGGCAGCCAAAGGTTTTGATAAAGACTTTCTTGCTCATGGGGCGCTCTTGTAAGTTGTGGGGCTTGCAGCGGCTGCAAGCGCAAAGTCATAGCCGCTGGCGCTGGTCAGACTTTGGTTTGAATAGGAAAAAGCATTGAAGTGCTTGCACATCAAGCGCAAGCAGCTTGGAAATCGATAGCGGCCGGTGCTGGCCGAACTCAGCTGCCCAAGACGCGCTGCAGCAAGGTGCGCGGCTGGATGGGCTTGTACTTCTCGATCTCGGCGGGGGTCAGAATCCAGGCCGTGTGCAGGCCCTGGGTCTGCGGCTCGATCACATAGCCGACCAGCAGCTTCTGGCCCGCGTAATTGCTGGCGAAGACCAGGCTGCGCTCCTGGCTGAACAAACGAAAGCCCGGCGTGGTGCGCACGGGGCTGCCGTTGATGGCAACCTCGGGGAAGTTGGTGACGGTCAGCTCGCCGAACTGGGCCGTTGGCGGAAAATTGCGCGGCTCGTCCGAGGGCAGACCCTGGGACGAGGCCGGCAAGCTGGCGCCGGCGGCCGCGACCAGCAGGGTCGTGGCGAACAGGCGGCGGCTGAGGGGGGAGGTGGTGCAGCGGTTCATGGTGTATATCCAGGGGCTGGACCCGGATTCTACGAACTTCCACCAGGGCGACCAAGGCGCCGGGGCATTGCGTCTCAAGGCCCGGGCCCGGGCCCGGGCGGGCCGGCGGCTTTCAATGCCCCGGATCTTCGGGCAGGCGATTGCCGCAATGCGGGCAATAGCAGAACCGCTGGCGTTTCTCCGCCAAGGCTTTTTCCTGCTGCTCGCGGAGGAGCTTGAGCACGATGTCCTGGGTCTGCTCCGAGGTCAGGCCCACCTGCAGGCGAATCTCCTCGATCTGCGCGCGGTCGCTGAGAAGATCGATCTCATGGCTGTGCAAAAGCTCCTGGAACTTGAGCTCGATTTCCTGCTTTCGCACCGCGAGCTCATTGGCAATACCCGTGGCCAAAATACCTGCGGGCAGGGCCGCCAGGCCCAGGCCGAGTATGGTGATGATGGCTCCCAGCGCGCGCCCCAAGGGCGTGATCGGCGTCACATCGCCATAGCCTACGGTGGTCAGCGTCACCACGGCCCACCACATCGATGCGGGAATCGAGCTATAGACTTCGGGCTGGGCCTGGTTCTCGACGATATACACCCCGGCCGCGGCCATCACGATCAGGATGCTCAGAATGAACAGAACGGCCTGGAAAGAGCCTTTTTCCCGCTCTATCACGCGCAGCAGCATCTGCAGCGAGGTGAAATAACGGGTCAGCTTGAGCAGCCGCAGCAGGCGCAGGATTCTCAGGAAGCGGAGATCGATATGCACCCAGAAATTGAGATAGGCGGGCAGTATCGCCAATAAATCGATGATGGCGCCGCCGCTGGTAATCCATTGCCAGCGCGTCTTCCACACGTTCTGCCCGGGACTGGCCTCGGCCACGCACCACAGGCGCAGCACATACTCGGCCGTGAAAATCACGATGGAGATGTTTTCGAAAATATCGAAAAGCAATTGCTGCGATTTATAGATCTCGTTGACCGACTCCAGTAGCACCGCCAGCACATTGCCGATGATCAAGGCGATCAACAGATAGTTGATGAACTTGCTCAGCCGCGTTTCGTTCTTCTCGTCATGCAGATAATCGTAGAGAAATTTTCTTGCCGAAAACCATGTCTTCATCAGCATAGTTGGATTATCTAAAGATTGATGAAAATCAAGCGCAGCGATTCCGGCTGGCCTGGGTTGTGGGCGCCATGGCGTGAATAACGGATGCTGCGGATATGTCCCATGACCGGCCTTGGCCGGAATGGCCGTATTTTCAGGCCATCAATGGCTTGCGCCGCGGCAAGCCATGGCCGCGATTTTTCCGGGCCGCCCGAAGTCCATCACATGCGCCCGGGCGCATACAGCACCGCCCTGGGTGGGCGGCACAGGCCCCAGAAGCGCAGACCCGTGAGTTCGGCCATGCGCACGCCCATGGAGGTGGGGGCCGAGATGGTGGCCAGCGCCGCAATGCCGACCTTGGCGCATTTGCGCACCAGCTCGTGGCTGCCGCGGCTGGACAGCAGCACAAAGCCCGGTTCGGCCAGGCGCCCGGTGCGTGCCAGGCGTCCGACCAGCTTGTCCAGAGCATTGTGGCGGCCCACGTCTTCGAGCACCTCGGTGATCTCGCCCTGCAGATTGGCCCAGGCCGCGGCATGGATCGCGCCCGCCTCGGCGTTCAGAACCTGGTGCTGCGGCAGCGCGCCTATGGCCTTGAGCACGGTGGCCGCATCGATGCGCTCCAGCCAGTCGTGCGCGGGCAGGGCCTCGAACGACAGATCGAGAGCCGCAAAGCTTTCCACGCCGCAGACCCCGCAGCCCGTGCGCCCCGTCATGCTGCGGCGCCGGTCCTTGAGCCGCGCAAAGCAGCGCGAGGCGATCTCCAGCTGCACCTCCAGGCCGTCCATGCCCTCGGGCAGGCCCGCAGCCGCAGCGGCCACGGGGCGGACTTCGATGCCGTAGCAGTCGGCGGCGCTGTCGATGATGCCCTCGGTCAGCGCAAAGCCCAGGGCAAAGTCCTGCGCATCGCCGGGCGAGCCCATCATCACCGCATGCGAGATGCCGTTGAAGACCAGTGCGATCGGCACTTCGGCCGCCAGCACGCGCTGCTGCGCTTGAACCGGCCCGGCGTTGTGGAATTCCACGGCATGGCTTTGCAGGGCTGCCAGGGGTACGGGTGTGGGCAGGGAACAGGCGGATTCGGTCATGGGCTGATGATAGTGATCTGGTGGTTCCAAAGATCAAGCCCGGTCAAAACTGGCGCGCGCCAAGCGAGGGGCAGCGAGCAAGGGCCTATGCCGGCCGCGCCGCCCCGCAGCGAGGCCGTCGTCCCGTTGCACGTCGCCCCTCCAGGGGGAAGCGGCGCAGCCGCTCAGGGGGTCAATCCAGCAGCGCCATGCCCTTGATCTGCGCAAACACCTGCATGCCGGGACGCAGCTGCAGGACCCGCGCCGAATGCTGTGTGATGCGCGCCAGCAGCCGGGTGCTGCCGGTCTGCAGCGAGACCATGGCCTGGCCCGGTCCGTCCTCGCGCAGGTCCAGCACCTGCACGGGCAGTATGTTGAGAATGCTGCTGCCTTCGGGCCTGGTCAGGCTCAGGCTGACGTCGCGCGCCTGCACGCGCAGCTGCACCGGGCTGCCCGCAGCGCGCGCATGGGCCATGACCAGCTGCAGCCGGCCGCCGTCGAAGACCAGGGTGCTCAAATGGTCGGCCGCATCGTGGGACTGCACACTCGCCTGGACCATGCTGGAGGCCAGATCGCCCTGGGCCAGTGGCAGATCGAGGCTGGACAGCAGCTCGGTCACCGGTCCCTGGGCCACGACCTGGCCCGCGCGCAGCAGCACCATGTGCTGTGCCAGGCGCGCCACCTCGTCCATGGAGTGGCTGACGTAGATGACCGGAATCTGCAGCTGGCGCTGCAGCTGCTCGAGATAGGGCAGGACCTCGGCCTTGCGCTGGGCATCGAGCGCGGCCAGGGGCTCGTCCATCAGCAGCACCTCGGGGCTGGTGGCCAGTGCGCGCGCCATGGCCACGCGCTGGCGCTCGCCGCCCGAGAGCGTGGCCGGCATGCGGTCCAGCAGATGGCCTATGCCCAGCAGATCCACGGCGCGCTGCTGCGAGACCTTGCGGCGCTCCACGGGCGTGCGCCTGAGGCCGTAATCGATATTGCGCTGCACCGACAGATGGGGGAACAGGCTGGCTTCCTGAAACACATAGCCGAGTGCGCGCCGATGCGTGGGCAGCCATTGTTTGCGGGCGTCATCCTGCCATACCGTCTGGTTGACCGTGACGCGGCCCTGGGCGCGCTCCAGGCCCGCCAGGCTGCGCAGACAGCTGGTCTTGCCGCAGCCCGAGGGGCCGAACAGCGCGGTGACGCCCTGGCCCGGCAGTTGCAGGTCCACGTCCAGCGCAAAGTCGGCGCGGACCAGCTTGAGGCGGGCCTCGATAAAGGAAGGGATGCCGGTGTTCATGGGCGGCGATCTCCCTTGGGTTGCAGCCAGTTGAGCGTCAGCAGCACGAGGAAGGAAAACGCCACCATGCCCGCGGCCAGCAGATGGGCGTGGCCGTATTCCATGGCTTCCACATGGTCGTAGATCTGCACCGAGACCACGCGGGTGACGCCGGGAATGTTGCCGCCCAGCATCAGCACCACGCCGAACTCGCCCACGGTGTGCGCGAAGGTCAGCACGGCGGCGGTGATGAAGCCGGGCCGGGCCAGGGGCACGGCCACGGTCAGAAAGCGGTCCAGCGGCCTCGCGCCCAGGCTGGCCGCGACCTCCATGGGGCGCGGGCCCAGAGCCTCGAAGGCGCGCTGCAGCGGCTGCACGGTAAATGGCGTGGAGTAGATCAGCGAGCCTATGACCAGGCCCGCAAAGGTGAAAGGCAGATTGCCCAGGCCCAGCGACTGGGTCAGCTGGCCTATGGGGCCGTTGGGGCCCATGGTGACCAGCAGATAGAAGCCGATCACCGTGGGCGGCAGCACCAGCGGCAGCGCGACCACGGCGCCTATCGGCACGGCCCAGCGCGAGCGCGTGTGGGCCAGCCACCAGGCCAGCGGCGTACACAGCAGCATGAGCAGCACGGTCGTCACGCTCGCGAGCTTGAGCGTGAGCCAGATGGCGGCGTAGTCTTCGGCGGTCAGAGGCATGGAGTCAAAAAAAGCCCTTGGAGGCCTCAGCTTAGCCGAGAGGCACCAAGGGCAGAGCGGATTGGTGATCTGCTGGGTTTAGAGCCGGAGTGGCTCAAACCCAGAGCGTGCAAGCGTCAGAAGCTATAGCCGTAGGAGCGGATGATCTCGTGGGCCTTGGCGCCGCGCAGGTATTTCATGAGGGCGATGGCGGCCTCATTGTCCTTGGCGCTGTTGAGCACGATGGCATCCTGGCGGATGGGCTCGTGCATATTGCCGGGCACCTGCCAGGCCGAGCCCTCGCGGATCTTGCCGTTCTCCATCACCTGGGACAGTGCCACAAAGCCCAGCTGGGCATTGCCCGTGGCCGCAAACTGATAGGTTTGGGCAATGTTCTCGCCCCACACGGCCTTGGGCTGGACCTGGGCCGTCAGCCCCAGCTTGCCCAGCACTTCCATGGCCGCCGTGCCATAGGGGGCGAGCTTGGGGTTGGCGATGGCGATGTGCTTGTAGTCGCCGCTCTTGAGCACCTCGCCCTTGTCGTCCACATAGCCGGGCTTGGGGCTCCACAGCACCAGCGTGCCTATCGCATAGGTGAAGCGCGAATCGGCGACTCCCTTGCCCTCCTTGGCGATCTTCTCGGGCGTGGTGTCGTCGGCGGCCAGCAGAATGCCGAACGGCGCGCCGTTGGCGATCTGGGCGTAGAACTTGCCCGTGGCGCCGAAGGACAGCTCGGCCTTGTGGCCCGTGTCCTTTTCGAACTCGGCGGCGATCTTCTTCATCGGGGCCGTGAAATTGGCGGCCACGGCGACCGAGACCTCGGCAGCCTGCGCCTGGGCAGACCACAGGCCCAGCACGGCCGTGCCGATCACGGCTGCGGAGCGCGCCAGCTGAAAGGAAAAACGCGGGGAACGGGCTGCCATCTGATTCATTGCGGTTTCGCTATTCATATGTGGAATAACGAGTGTAACTGGTTTGAAAGAACCGGGGGAGCCAGGAAAATCCAAGGCAGGGCATGATGGCGGCCTATGCCAGACACAGATAATTTCGAACAAGAACAATTTGAGATGCCCGCGCCGGAGGCCGCGGCGGGCACGGCTCTTTCGTCCGACTCCATGTCCCAGGCTCTGGGCTATGACATGGCCGACCGCCGCATCGCCATTCTGCGCGGCATCGCCCAAAGCGGCTCCATTTCCCAGGCCGCACGCGATGTGGGCGTGAGCTACAAGGCGGCCTGGCAGGCCGTCGATACCCTGACCAATCTGGCCGGCCAGCCGCTGGTCGAACGCAGCGTGGGCGGCGCCGGCGGCGGCGGCGCCCAGATCACTGCGGCCGGTCGGGAGCTGCTGCTGGCGGCCGAGGCCATGGCGCGCCTGCGCTCCGAGCTGCTGGAGCGCCTGCAGTCCGGCGCGGCCCGGCCCAATCTGGGCCTGCTGACCAGCATGCGCAACCAGTGGCCCTGCACGGTGCTCAAGGTCGAATCCATGGGCGCGCAAATTCGCGTCTGGCTGCGCGCCGCCGCAGAGGCCGGGGCCGACTGGACGATTGCTGCGCGCATCACGCCCGAGAGCTACGAGCTGCTGGGCCTGGCCCCGGGGGCGCAGGTGCTGGCGCTGTGCAAGGCCACGGCCGTCAAGGTCTGGCTGGGGCAGGAGCGGCCCGGCCAGGAGAGGCCCGAGGGCGGCGCCCAAGCCATCAATCTCTGGCCTGCCGCGGTGCAGCGCGCCACCTATGGGGCAGCCACGGTCTCCGAGGACAGCACGGCCTCCGATGAGGTCGTCTGCCGCCTGAACTGGGGAGCGCAGATGGTGGGCTTTGCGCCGGCTATGAGCGGCCTGGCGGCCGAGGATCGGGTCTGGCTGGAAGTGGCCGAGTCCGCCGTGGTGGTGGCCGTCGCCTCGCATTAAAAAAAGACCGCCGGTCTTTGCAGACTTGGCGGTCCAAAGGGAGTTGTCGGTATACCGGGCTCCCAAGTTGAATCGAATCCGGCGGTCTCAGTCGACCTTGAGGCCTATCTCCTTGATCAGCGGCGCAAAGCGCGAGCGCTCCTTGGCGTGGTGCTCCACGAACTCCTGGCGGCTCATGCGCGGCTCGGGCGTGGCGCCCAGGCCCTGTATCACCTCGACCACGTTTTTCTGCTCCAGCGCCTTGAGCACGCTGGCGCGCACGGCTTCCACCACGGGGGCCGGCGTGCCCGCCGGGGCGTAGACGCCGAACAGCGTGTCGGCATCGAAGCCGGGCAGGCCGCTTTCGGCCAGCGTCGGCACCTTGGGGTAGAGCGGCGAGCGCTGCGGGCTGCCGATGGCCAGCAGCTTGAGCTTGCCGGCTTCGACCTGCTTGAGGCCCGGACCCGGATCGAACCAGTACTGCAGCTGGCCGCTGAGCACATCGGTCAGCGCCGGGCCGGCTCCCTTGTAGGGCACGTGAATCGCATCGACCTTGGCCGCGCGCTTGAACATCTCGCCGGCCAGATGGGGTGAGCTGCCGGGGCCGGGCGAGCCATAGGACAGCTTGCCCGGGTTGGCCTGCAGATACTTCACGAAGTCCTGCACATTGGCGACGGGCAGGCCGGGCGAGGTTTCCAGGAACACATGCACGCGCGCCACGGCGGCCACGGGGATCAAGTCCTTTTCGGGGTTGAACGGCAGCTTGCTGTAGATCAGCGGATTGATGCTGATGCCGCCGCCCGAGCTCAGCAGCAGCGTATAGCCGTCCTTGGGCGCACGCACGGTTTCACCGATGCCGATATTGCCGTTGGCGCCGGGCTTGTTGTCCACCACCACGGACTGGCCCAGGGCCTGGCTCATGGCGGGCGAAATCGCCCGGCCCATGACGTCGGCCGCGCCGCCTGGCGCGAAGTTGACGATCAGGCGGATGGGGCGGTCCGGCCATTTGTCGCTGGCCAAGGCCGGCGCGGCCAGCGTGCTGCCCAGCAGCGCCACCAGGCCCAGGCGGTGCCAGCGGTTGACGGCATTGATGGTTGCCATGAATTTGTCTCCTTGTTTGGTAATGAGTTTTGAGAATGGCATGTCCCGTCAGCGGGACATCGAGCAAGGGCCGCCCCGCAGCGATGATGTCGTGCCCCTCCGGGGGAAGGCGCGCAGCGCCTCAGGGGGTTACTCCACCTCCACTTCCACCACGATGGGGCGGGGGTGGGCTATGGCGTCCCTGAGCACCTGCTCCAGCTGCGCCGCGTCTGCCACATGTCGGCCGTCGCAGCCATGGCCCTTGGCCAGCGCCACAAAGTCGATATCGGGCAGCTCCGTGCCTTCCACCTTCTCACCCTCGCGGTAGCCGAAGACCTTGGAGAAATCCTGCAAGGCTGCATAGCGGCGGTTCTTGAGAATCACGAAGGTGATGGGCAGGCGCAGATTGGCGGCACTCCACAGCGCCTGGATCGCATACATAGCCGAACCGTCGCCGATCACGGCGATCACTTTCTTCTCGGGCTTGGCCAGGGCCACGCCCACGGCGGCCGGCATGCTGTGGCCCAGGCCGCCGCTGCACATGGTGAAGAAGGTCTCGCTGTGCAGGATGGGCAGATAGGTCTGGATCGTGGGGCGCGAGCTTGGCGCTTCCTCCACGATGATGCTGTGCGGGTCGCGCAGGCCGGCCAGCGTATGCATGGCAAACGCCACCGACATGCGCTCGCCGGCCGCGGGGCCGGCGGGAACCGGTGGCGCGGGCTTGCGTGCCGGGGCCGCGCGCTGCGCGAGCTGCGGTCGGGCCAGCAGCTCCTCCAGGCCCAGGCGGATATTGCCCACGGCCGCCGTGCCCACGGGGGCCCAGGCCGCGATTGCCGGGTCCTCGATCAGCTGGAACAGCTCGGAGCCCGCGGGAATGAATGGCCCCGCACCTTCCACGTGGTAGGTGAAGGCCGCGGCGCCCAGCGCAAAGATCTTGTCGTGGCCGCCCAGCAGCTCCACGATGCGCTCGCGCATGGCGGGCAGGAAGCCGGCGAACAGCGGGTGGTCCTCGGGGAAGCTGCAGCGTCCGCTCATGGGGGCGACATAGACACGGGCCTGGTGGCGCTCGGCCAGGGCCACGACGGCATCCCAGGCCTGGCCTCGGTCCACGGCAGCGCCCACGACAAAGGCCGGGGACTTGGCCGCATCCAGTGCATCGCCCAGGGTGGCCAGTATCTGCGGGTTGGCGCGGGTTTCAAAGCCGATGTGGCGCAGCGTGAGGGGCTCGCAGGGCTGGTCCCAGTCGTCGGCGGGCACGGAGACAAACACCGGGCCGCGCGGCTCCTGCATGGCGATGTAGTAGGCGCGGGCCAGGGCCTGGGGCACGTCCTCGGCGCGCGCGGGCTCGCAGCTCCACTTCACATAGGGCTTGGGCAGCTCGGCGGCCTGGTTGGAGTGCAGGAACGGGTCGAACTGCAGCAGCGAGCGCGCCTGCTGGCCCGCCGTGATGACCATGGGCGTGCGGTTCTTGAAGGCCGTGAAGATATTGGCCATGGCATGGCCGACGCCGGCCGCCGAGTGCAGGTTCACAAAGCTCGCATTGCGCGTGGCCTGGGCATAACCGTCGGCCATGCCCACGACCACGGCTTCCTGCAGGCCCAGCTCGTACGAGAAGTCTTCGGGGTAGTCGCGAAACAGCGGCAGCTCGGTCGAGCCGGGGTTGCCGAAGATGCGGGTCATGCCCAGTGCGCGCAGCATGTCGATCACGGCATGGCGCACGGTATAGATGTGTTGGGGGGTGGCGGTTTGGGGTGTGACTGGCACGGCGATATTCCTTGGAGATGCGGCTCGTCACAGGTCCGAGCGATTCGAGGGCTATCTTGCATGGCCGCATAATTTCCAGCAATTGAATAAATCATCTAAGAGATATTCGTTTTATGGATATATCTGGCCTGGATCTCAATCTTTTGCGCGTCTTCGACGCCGTGTTCCGCCACGGCAGCGTCAGCCGCGCGGCGCAGGAGCTGAGCCTGTCCCAGCCCGCGGCCAGCCAGGCGCTGACGCGGCTGCGCCAGCTGTTGGGCGATCCGCTGTTCGAGCGCATGCATGGCGGTGTGCGACCCACGCCGCGCGCCGAGCGCCTGGCCCAGGCCGTGCGCACGGCCATGGCGACGCTGGAAGTGGCGCTGGCCGAAGCGCATGCGTTCGAGCCACTGGAGGCACGCAAGCGCTTCCGGCTGCACCTCAGCGATATCGGCGAGGCCCGCTTTCTGCCACCGCTGATGCAGGCGCTGCGCCAGCGCGCTCCGCATGTGCTGCTCGAGACTCTGCCCATGCCCATGGCGGAGATCGCCGACGCGCTGGACCGCGGCTCGCTGGACATGGCCATAGGCTTTCTGCCGGGCGTGACCGGCACGCAGCAGCAGGTGCTGCTGTCGGACCACTATGCGCTGCTGCTGCGCAAAGGCCATCCTCTGCTGCGGGGCAGCCATGCTCCGCGCATGAATCTCAAGAGCCTCAAGTCGCTGGAATACGTGGCCGTGCGTTCGCATTCGGAAACACTGAGGATTCTTCAGACCCTGGACCTGGAGTCGCGCGTGCGCCTGTCGGCCGCGCATTTCATGGCCGTGCCCTCCATCGTGCGGCAGACCGATCTGGCCGTCGTCATGCCTGCGGAGATCGCGGCCAGGTTCCAGAGCGAGGGCGACTATGTGGTGGTCGATGCGGCCCTGCCCGAGAGCCATTTCGATGTGTCGCTGCACTGGAGCTGGCGTTTTGCGCGCGAGCCGGCCAATCAATGGATGCGGCAGCTGGTGCAGGAGGTGTTCCAGCAGCAGTGAGACATGCCCCCATGCTCCCCGCTGCCCTCAAAAGAGTCCAGACCGGTCGTTGCGCCTTGCATCTGGAACGGCTGGCCGACGCAGACCTCGCGATCCTCGCAGTCCGCGCCACAGAGGTGAGGGCTAATCGAGGTTGAGCGACTGCCCCAGCCTTTGTCCGTAAGCGACGACCGCCTTGCCGGCAGGCGCGCGCACCACCTCATAGGCGGCGAGCGCCGAGTTCATGTCGCCATGCCGGGTGAGCGCGTCACGCAGCGCGAATGCATCTGCGGCGGCCTTGGCGACGCCCATGGCCGTATGCGGACGCGCCACGAAAGCCGCGTCGCCCATGAGCGCGATCCGGCCATTGACCATGCGCGGTGCGGCATAGTCGAAGATGGCGTGAAGAAAAGGCCGGGGCTCGGCCAGCAGTGCCTGTGCGAAGGCGGGCGGCAGCAGCGTTTGCGCATTGGCGCGCAAGTCCGCCACGACCTCCGGCCGCACGCGGCCCGGTGCGAGGGAATGCTCCTGGCGCCGACCGTCGATGTCGGTGAGCAGGTCGCCCAGGGCTTGCGCGTCATAACGGCGATACCAGACCCAGTTGTAGCGGCGCTTACCCTCGGTCGTCGCACCGTCAGGCCCGGCGACGAGATAGCCCAGCATGTGCGAGCCCTGGGTATCGTAGAAGGCAAAGCGCCCAAAAAGCGTCTCCGCAGCCTTCTTCGGCACCTGCATCTCGGGCACCAGGCCGCGCCAGGTCGCATAGCCGACGTAGGCCGGATGGGATTCCGGCCCGGCGACGGCGCCGCGCACCATGGAGCCGATACCGTCGGCACCGATGACGAGATCGGCACGCTCCGCGCCGCCATCCACGAAATGCACGGTGGCGCCGGCCGCGTCCTGCGTGACCGCGGTGATCCTGCGTCCGCCGACGTAGCGCTCATGCGGCAGGAGCTTGCGGAAGCTGCGAAACAGCATGTCCCAGGACAGTTGCATCTGCGGCGTCTGCTGGCGCTGGATGATCCGGCCCTCGTGATCGAGGAAGACGCGCTCATCCGCGGTGACGCCGATGCGGGCGAGATGATCGAAGCCGGCCTCGCGCAGCATCGCGAAGACCTCGTGTTGTGCGACCAGACCGGCACCGCGCCCTTCGAGGCCGTGGGTCGAGCGCTCGTAAACGGTGACGTCGAAACCGGCGCGGTGGAGCAGCGTAGCGGCGAACAATCCGCCGAGCGAGCCGCCGACGATGAGGATGCGCGAGCGTGTCATGGCGATTCCCTGAAAAGATTTGACGAGAGCGTGGGCCGCGCTCAACTTGCGCGCCGGCGCGTGGCCCGGAGCTGAAGGGCGGTGGCGATGACGGAGAAGCCGATGCCCAGTGCGCTGACGGCCAGCCATCCGCCGCCGCTCCAGGCCAGCATGGAGGTGGCCGAGCCCAGCGCGCCGCCGAGGAACATGGCTCCCATCAGCACCGTGTTGAGACGGGCGCGGGCAGCGGGACGCAGCGCGAAGACGATGTGCTGGTTCGAGACCAGCGCACCCTGCATGCCGAGGTCCAGCAGGACGACGCCGACGATCAGGCCGATCAGCGAGCCCCACAGGCCCAGCACGATCCACGAGGCGAGGGTCACGACCGCGCCGAGCACTACGGCGCCCGCCGCTCCGCGCTTGTCGGCGAAGCGCCCGGCGAGCGGGGCCGCGAGGATGCCGACCGTGCCGAGCAGGCCGAAGAGACCCGCAATGTCCGCTCCCATGCCGAAGGCCGGTTGTTGCAGGCGGAACGCGAGCACGGTCCAGAAGACCGAGAAGGCCGCGAACAAAGCCGCCTGCGTCAGTGCGGCAAGGCGCAGCGCCGGAAACTCGAGCCAGAGCTGGCCGATGGAGCGCAGCAGGTGGCGATAGCTCATCTTCTCGTCCGCCGCGCTGCGCGGCAGCAGCGCCGCCATCAGCCCCGCGGCAGCCAGTGCGATCGGAACGGCAAGCCAGAACATCTCCCGCCATCCGGCATGAGCGGCGACAAAGCCGGCGAGCGTGCGGCTCAGCAGGATGCCCGTGAGCAGGCCCGCCATGACCGTGCCGACAGTCGCCCCGCGCCGCTCAGCAGCGGCCAGATGCGCGGCGAAGGGCACGATCTGCTGCGCGACGGTAGCCAGCAGGCCGATGACCAGCGAGGCCAGCAGCAGGGACGCAGAACTGGGCGCCACGGCCGCAACGCCGAGCGCCACCGCCAGCAGAAGGAATTGCGCCACGATCAGCCGGCGGCGTTCGACGAGATCGCCGAGCGGGACCAGCAGGAACAGGCCCAGCGCATAGCCGAGCTGGGTCGCGGTCGGGATAGCGCCGGACAGGCTGCCCGGCAGGTCCTGTTGGATGACCGCCAACATGGGCTGGCTGTAGTAGATGTTCGCGACCGCTATCCCGGCCGCCCCCGCCATCGCGAAGGTCGAGCCAAGGCCGAGGCCGGTCTTGGAATGTGTGTTGCTAACGACCGCGTGCTGTGCCGACATGAGCCATCTCCTGGGCCTCCGCGTTGGAGTGGGAGGCCAAATGTTTGCGATGGCCAGAAGATACGGTTTGCACGGAAAAAGATATAGTCGTGAAAAATGATATGTGACTATATCGATATTGGTTATTATGGATTTTGACGCCCTGACTCTGCTGATCGAGACGACGGCTGCTGGGAGCCTGGCGGAGGCGGCGCGCCGGCTGAGGGTATCGCCGATGAAGGCGACGCGGCTGATCTCCGCGCTGGAGGGCGAACTGGGCGTGCGCCTGCTGCACCGCACGACCCGGGCGCTTTCGCTGACGGAGGATGGTCTGGCCTTTCTGCCCCACGCCAAGAACTTGCTCGAAGAGCGGGCTGCGGCATTGGCGAGCGTGCAAGGCGGCGGGGCGCAGCCTGCGGGTCTGCTGCGGGTCAGCGCCTCGCTGGCGTTCGGCCGGCAGGTGGTCGCGCCGCTGATCGTCGACTTCATGCGGACCTGGCCGGCCGTGCAGGTCGACCTGAAGCTGAGCGATACGGTGATCGACATCGTGGCCGAGGGCATCGACCTCGCCATCCGCATCGCCGAGCTGCGTGACAGCGACCTGATCGCACGGCGCATCGCCGACAACCCGCGCCTTCTGGTGGCATCCCCCGCCTATGTCGAACAGCGCGGAGCGCCGGTGTCGCTGCCGGATCTCGAGCGCCACGAATGTCTGGCCAGCAGCGCCATGGCGAACTGGTCCTTCAGCACGGCGCAGGGAAGCCGCGCGATGAAGGTGGGAGGGCGCTTCACGGCCAATTCGATCGATGCGATCCACGAGGCCTGCTGCGGCGGCCTCGGGATCGCTTGTCTGTCCCGCTGGGATGTGGCGGCCGATCTCGCGAACGGTGCGCTGCGCGAGATCGTGCTGGACGATGCCGCGCCCGAACCGCTCGCCATCTGGGCCGTCTATGCCAGCCGTCACATGGTGCCGGCGAAGGTCCGCTTCTTCATCGATGCGCTGGCCGAGCGGCTGGCACCGGATGCGTCTACGGGAGTGGGCTGAGCTCGGCCGTGGGCGCAACTTCGCGGGTGTATTCCACAAAGCGCTCCGCCAGCGGGGTCAGGGTGCGGTTCTTGAGTGTGACAATGCGCCACCGGCGCGGAGGCGAGGCGGCAGCAGCTTCGGCGCATGTGCCGCCGGACCGCAGGCTGGCTCGAAAGAGCGGGTCAGTCTGGCAGTCGCAGTACCGGATTGAACACCACCTCCCAAAGGTGGCCGTCGGGGTCTGCAAAATAGCCGGCGTAGCCACCCCAGAACGTTGGCTGTGAGGGCTTGATCAGCTTTGCTCCAGCCTGGACTGCTGCCGCCATGACTTTGTCGACTTCGGCCTCCGACCCCACGGCGTGTCCGATCGAGAGTTCGGTAGGGCTAGGAGCGGACTGTTGCACACCCGCGTCCCACGCAAGATCCGAGCGCGCGTACAAGGCCAGGATGAGGCCCGGCTGGAGATGGAAGAAGACAACTTTGCCGTGCTCAAATTCGGTGCCGACAACACCCTCCGTCACCCAACCCAAACCGTCGCGATAGAACACCAGCGCGCGATTCAGGTCGTCCACTCCCAAGGTCAGTACGCTGATACGTGGCTGCATCGATCGCTCCTAAAGTTCGTGTGCGGTGGTGGCGCGCGAAACGTTGGACATCACGATGAACAATATCAGCAATACCGGGTGGCATGGATCGCAGCCCTGCACGGAGGATTGTGGTGCAGTTCATCGGTAGGACTGCCTGAAAGCGATGCGGGTCCGCAGCTTGGTCCACTCACCTTGCTCCGCTGCCAGCCGCGCGGCGAACAGTTCGGTGCTGGAGTCATGGTGGAATGAAAAAACGCCCGGGCCGGATGGCGCGGGCGTTGGAGAAATCCGGAGCGCAAGCGGTGCCGCTTCCCGGGCTCTTACTGCAGTTCCTTGCCCTTGAGCTCGGGGATCAGGAAAGCCGTGGCCAGCATGTCCAGCACATAGATGGCGGCCAGCAGCGCGATGGCGACCTGGAAGGAGTAGTTCATGGCCAGCGCGCCGACCACCACGGGGCCGAAGCCGCCGACGGCGCGGCCGATGTTGAACAGCACGTTCTGCGCGGTGGCGCGGGCTTCCGTGGGATAGGCCTCGCTCATCACGGCGCCATAGCCGCCCATCATGCCGTTGACGAACAAGCCCATGAGCGCGCCGACCCAGAGCATGGCCGTGGCGTCGCTGAGCTGCGAATAGGCCAGCACCGAAATCACCGAACCGGCCTGGAAGAGCAGGAAGGTGGGCTTGCGGCCCATGCGGTCGGCCAGTTGGCCGAACACCCAGATGCCTATGGACATGCCGATGATGGTCGCGGCCGTCCACATCGAAGACTTGGTGAGGCTGAAGCCCAGTTGCTTGGACAGAAAGCTGGGCATCCAGATCATGATGCCGTAATAGCCGAAGTTCTGCACCGAGGTCAGCACGATCACGCCGAGGCTGACCTTGGTCGTGGCCTTGTCCTTCATCAGCAGCTTCAGGCAGTGCAGCGCCGAGGGGCGCTGGGTCTTGCTCTTGGCCACAAACACCTCGGGCTCGTGCAGCTGGTGGCGGATCACCCAGGCCACGATGGCGGGGATCACGCCGACCAGGAACATGCCGCGCCAGCCTATCAGGGGCAGCAGCAACGGCGTCAGCAGCGCCGCGCCCAGCACGCCCAGCTGCCAGCCCAGCGCCACATAGGAGGAGACTCGCGCGCGGTGGCGCGCGGGCCAGGCTTCGGCCGCCAGCGCCATGCCGATGCCGAATTCACCGCCCAGGCCTATGCCGGCAATCGTGCGGTAGATCAGCAGGTCCCAGTAGCCCTGGGCAAAAGCGCAGAGGCCCGTGAATACCGCGAACAGCACAATGGTCCAGGTCAGCACGCGGATGCGGCCATACTTGTCGCTGAGCATGCCGAAGACGATGCCGCCGAAGACGGCGCCGATCAGCGTCCAGGTCACGAGCGAGCCCGCCTGGCCCGGCGTGAGGCCCAGGTCCTTGGAGATGGCCGAGAGCATGAATCCCAGGATCAGCAGGTCGAAGCCGTCCATGGCATAGCCGACGGCCGAGCCCATCAGGGCTTTCCAGCTGTAGCCGTTGACTTCGGTGGGGGCGCGGGGCGCGGCTGAGCCAGCCACGGCGCTGGTGGTTTGGGTGGTCACGGGAGAGTCCTTGAGCGAAGACGAACTTTTAGTGCCTGCGGGTTTGCTTTTGCAGAAAAAAGCAGACCCTCGCTGGGCGCAAGACCAGCGCGCGGGCACGCAGCGTGCGTGCAGCATCCTTGAGGTGCAACGGGCACGAAAAAGTCCTTGAAGGGGAGGTTTGAGCGGCTGGAGCATGGCGGCGCGGTCTGCGCTGATTTCTGCAGTGCAGAAAGGGCAGTGCAGAAAGGGCAGTGCGGCGCAATGTCGCCTCTGTAAAAAGCGAAAAGCCCCAAGTGCGTGAGCGCTTGGGGCTTGTATTTGGTGGTCGTAGCGGGACTCGAACCTGCGACATCAGCATTATGAATGCTGCGCTCTAACCAACTGAGCTATACGACCGACAGTCCGCAATTCTAGAGGCAAAAAAGTGGTCCGGCGGCCAAGTAGGGAATTTTTTTGCCGACCCCGGCGGACGGGCAAGAAAAAACCGCAGTGCTCTGGTGAACACTGCGGTTTTCTGTTTGGTGGTCGTAGAGGGACTTGAACCTTCGACATCAGCATTATGAATGCTGCGCTCTAACCAACTGAGCTATACGACCGAAGAGAGCTATTATAAGCAAAAAACCGGAGGCGTGGCAAATGCCGGCAATTTCCCGCGCCGCGGCCGGCGTGCATTCCTTGGTGCATGTCAAAGATCGGCAGTGTTCCCGCGCCGCCCTAGGACTAGTTCCGTTGACATGCTAAGTAATTTTCCCAATAGTTCACGCTTTCTGTTGAGTTGCTTATGAGCCTGAATCCAATGAAGCGAGTCGTGAGCGTGTCAGAGAGTCGGTCTGTTCTTCCCTCGTCCCCGCAACGCCGCAGCCTGCTGGCCGCGGCCGGCCTGTCCATGCTGGGCGCGCCCTGGGTGGCGCGTTCCCAGTCTTCCACCCTGCGCATCGGCGCCACGATTGCGGACACGGGCGTGGAGCGCTTCAACGGCCAGGGCCTGCTGTATGGCGCCAAGGCCTATTTCGATGCGCTCAATCGCGCGGGCGGCATCCATGGCCGCCAGATCGAGCTGCTCAAGGCCGATGACGAGTTCAACGCCGGCAAGGCCAAGGACAATGCGCTGAAGTTCGCGGCGGACGCCAGCGTGCTGGCGCTGATCCACCCGCAGGGCACGCGCCAGACCGCGGAGATCATGAAGGCGGTGCGGGACCTGCCCATCGTCGGCCCCAATACCGGCGCCACGGCGCTGCACAAGAGCGGCGCGAAGAACGTGTTCTGGGTGCGCACCAACTATGACCAGGAGGTGGAGCGCCTGGTCAAGCTGGCCGACAACCTGGGCCTCAAGCGCTTTGGCCTGGTCTATCCCAACGATCCCTTCGGCCAGTCGGTGCTGGAGTCCTTCCAGGCCGCGCTGGCGCGGCGCAAGATCGAGGCCGTGGGCATCGCCAGCACGCCGGGTACGGCCAGCCTGGAAGTCGATGCCGCGGCCAGGCAATTGGCCAAGCTGCCCGTGCAGGTGCTGATCATGAGCCTGGCGGGCACGACGCCGGCCTTCTACCAGGCCTACCGCGCCGCGGGCGGCGTCTCCATGTGCTATGGCCTCTCGGTCAGCGGCACGGCCGCCAATCTGGCGCAACTGGCCAAGGGCAATGACCGGCCCTTCTTCTCGGTGATCGTGCCCTCGCCCAATGCGCAGAAGTTCGAGATCGTGCGCCAGTATCGGCGCGACATGAAGGCCGCGGGCTTCGAGAGCGAGTCCCTGGTGAGCCTGGAAGGCTATGTGGACGCCTATGTGCTGGCAGAAGGCCTGCGCCGCGCCGGCCCCAGGGTGGATCGCGACAGCCTGCTGGCAGGGCTGGAGAGCCTGTCCAATTTCGACATCGGCGGCGTGCGCCTGAACTTCGACAAACATGTGCGCGAAGGCAACAGCTATACCGATACGGTGACGATAGACGCCAGCGGGCGCTTGATCAGCTAGGCCTTCGGGGCTGGAACAAAAAAGCGCCACTCGAAGTGGCGCTTTTTCATGGAGGGCGAAGTTCTTACTGGTGCGTGAAGTTGGCAGGGCGCTTGTTCACAAACGCATCCATGCCTTCCTTCTGGTCCTGCGTGGCGAACAGCGCATGGAACAGGCGGCGCTCGAACATCACGCCGTCGGACAGGCCGCTTTCAAACGCGCGGTTGACCGATTCCTTGGCCGCCATCACGGCCAGCTGCGAGAAGCCGCTGATGATGATGGCCGCGCCCAGGGACTCGTCCATCAGCTTGTCGTAGGGCACGATGCGGCTGACCAGGCCCGCGCGCTCGGCCTCCTGGGCATCCATCATGCGGGCGGTCAGCGCCATGTCCATGGCCTTGGCCTTGCCCACGGCGCGCGGCAGACGCTGGGTGCCGCCGGCGCCGGGGATCACGCCCAGCTTGATTTCGGGCTGGCCGAACTTGGCATTGTCGGCCGCGATGATGAAGTCGCACATCATGGCCAGCTCGCAGCCGCCGCCCAGCGCAAAGCCGCTGACGGCCGCGATCACGGGCTTGCGGATGCTGCGTACGGTTTCCCAGTTGCGCGTGATGTAGTCGCCGCCATAGGCGTCGGCAAAGCTGTACTTGGCCATGGCACCGATATCGGCACCGGCGGCAAACGCACGTTCGCTGCCGGTGATGATCATGCAGCCGATGCTTTTGTCGGCATCGAACTTCCTGAGCGCATCGCCGAGCTCGTTCATGAGCTGGTCGTTCAGGGCGTTGAGCTGCTTGGGGCGATTCAAGGTGATGACGCCGACCTTGTCCGCTTCCACGCGGACTTCAATGGTTTCGTAAGCCAAGTGTGTCTCCTGCTGCTGATGAAATGCTGCAAGAATAACCGCTGAGGCCGGCGCCCGGCTGTCCGAGGTCGAGGCCCGGCCGCAGCCCCGGAAAGGCCGGGTTTATGCGGCGGCCCCGGCGAGCCAGCGCTCCGCAGCGGCCTTGTCGCTGATTTCCAGGCCCAGGTTGTCTATGGGGCTGGCCGTATTTGCATCCTCGCTGGCGGGTTTGGCAAGCGCTGCGCCCAGCTCCAGCGGCAGCTCGAGCAGCTGGCGGTCACGCGCCACCCAGGCCGTGGCGCTATCGGCGCCGCCGGCATAGAGAGGCAGATCGTCGAGCTTGGTGATGCGCCAGCGCTGGCCGCCGCTCTCTATGGCCAGCCATTCGTCGCCGGCCATCATGCCGGCCTGCTCGGCCAGGCCGCCGCGCAGCACGGTCTTGATCTGCACGCTGTGATTCTCCTGCACCCGCAGGCCCAGCTTCTGCGCGAGCTGTGCGGGCTCGACCTTGGCCGTGATGCCGTGCTTGGCCAGCAGCTCGCGCAGCGGCAGATCCCCGGTGGAGTGCACCCAGGCCTGCAGCTGCTCGGCCAGCGGCGCGCCGCCCAGCTGGCCGACCATGGCCAGCACATCGGCCTCGGCGATGGGGCCGCCCTGGGTCTGCTGCCACAGTCCGCGCATCACATCGTCGAGGCTGGACCGGCCGCCGGCGCGCAAGGCCAGGTCCAGGCACAGAGCGACCAGCGAGCCCTTGGTGTAGTAGCTCACCGTATGGTTGGCCGTGTTCTCGTCCTGGCGGTAGTACTTGACCCAGGCGTCAAAGCTGGCCTCGGCCACGGACTGCACCTGGCGGCCCGGGGTCTGCAGCACCTGGTTGATGGTGCGGGTGATGAGCTTGAGGTACTGGGCGTTGTCTATGAGGCCCGCGCGGCGCAGGAACAGGTCGTCGTAGTAGCTGGTAAAACCCTCGAAGAACCACAGCAGCCCGGTGTAGTTCTCCTGCTCGTAGTCGTAGCGCGCAAACTCGGCCGGGCGCAGGCGCTTGACGTTCCAGGTGTGGAAATACTCGTGGCTGATCAGCCCCAGCAGCGTGGTGTAGCCTTCGCCGGCCTTGATCTCACCCTTGCGCGGCAGGTCGCGGCGGCCGCAGATCAGCGCCGTGCTGTTGCGGTGCTCGAGCCCGCCGTAGTTGTCGTCCACCGCGTTCAGCATGAAGACATAGCGTCCCATGGGCGGCCGGCTGCCGTCGGCATGCCAGAAGGCGATCTCGGCCTCGCAGATCTTCTGCGTGTCGGCCAGCAGGCGCTCGCCGTCGAAGCTCGGCGCCGCACCCGCCACCACGAACTCATGCGGCACGCCGCCCGCCGTGAAACTGCCGCGCCAGAAGCGGCCCATTTCCACGGGGCAGTCCACCAGCTCGTCGTAGTTGGTGGCGGTATAGAGGCCGAAGCCCTGGGCATCGGTCTTGGCGGCCGTCAGTCCGGTGGCAATCTGCCAGTCCTGGGTCGCGGGGCTGCTCAGCAGCTCCAGCGCATGGGGCGCTTCCTCGCGGCCGTGCACGCGCAGGCAGAGGCTGGTGCCGTTGAAAAAGCCGCGGCGGCGGTCCAGCCAGGCCGTGCGCACCGAGCTGTCGTAAGCGCAAACCTGATAGCTGATAACGCAAGCTGTATCAGCGTTACAGCCGATTTTCCATTGATTCTTGCTGAGCTGCTGCACGGCGATGGAGCGGCCGTTCTGGCTGGCGCTCAGGCCTTGCAGATTCTTGGCGAACTCGCGCACCAGATAGCTGCCCGGAATCCATACCGGCAGCGACAGCAGCTGCTGCGCCGCCGGCTTGGCGATATGCAGGCTGACATCGAACAGATGGGCATCCACCGCGCTGGCCTGCACGGTGTAGCGAATGCCGGAAGAGTTGAGAACAGACGTCATGGCAGCTCCAAAAATGCGGGCCGGAGCATGCGGACCTGCCGCAGCGCGGCCAGACCCGGGAGATCAAACGCGCGCTGCTCCGGCAATGGAAGAGGTTTTACTTGGCGGCAGCCAGGTGCTTCTCGACCTCGGCGGCCGAGATGGCGCCGGGTACGCGCACATTGTTGGCGAACACCACGGTGGGCGTGCCGGTGATCTTGTATTTGCGGCCGAAAGCCAGGTTGCGCTGGATGGCGGCCGGGTCGCACTGGGCGGCGGGCGCGGACTTGCTGTTGAGCATCTGGTCCTGCCAGGCCTTGGCCTGGTCCTTGGCGCACCAGATATTGCGCGACTTCTCGGCCGAGTCGGGGCTGAGGATAGGGTAGAGGAAGAGGTAGATGGTGACGTTGTCCACGCTCTGCAGGTCTTTTTCGAAGCGCTTGCAGTAGCCGCAGTTCGGGTCCTCGAAGATGGCCATCTTGCGCTCGCCCTTGCCGTGCACGATGGTGATGGCGTCCTTGAGCGGCAGCTGCTTGAAATCCACCGCCGTGAGCTGGGTCATGCGGTCCTCGGTCAGGTTGCGCCTGGCCTTGGTGTCGATCAGCTCGCCCTGGATCAGGTAGTTGCCCTTGGCATCGGTGTAGAAGATGTCCGTGCCCACGCGCACCTCGTACAGGCCCGTCATGGGGGTGGAGCGCACCTCGTCGATTTTCTCGAGCTGGGGAATGCGCTCGGTCAGCGTCTTCTTGAGGTTGGCATCCTGGGCATGCACGCTCAGGCCGGTGGTCAGGCTGGCGGCGGCCAGCAGGCAGGCAACAAATTTCATGGGTGAGCTTGAGGGCCGCGCCGGGCGCGGCTTGTTGTGGGTAGGGATGGCTGCCATCGGGGCGGGCCGGACGGCAGGGCTGAGGATTGGAGCGCCGCAGACCCCAAGGGTTCCGCAGAGGCGCAAATCCGTGCTCAAAGCAGGCCCATGGCCTGCTTGGCCATCCAGGACTTGAGCGGGCCGCTGCGCTCGAAGCCCTTCATGCCCCAGTTGCGCAGCATCTGCAGCGACACCTCGGGGCGGGCAAACAGCTGCTGCAGCCCGTCCATGGCCAGACCCATGGGCGCCAGGGCGGCCTTGCGCTCGCGCTCGTACTGGCGCAGCAGCTTGAGGTCCGCAGGGCTGCGCCAGTAGTCGCGCTCCTGCAGAATGCGGGCCAGGGCCTGCACGTCGCCCAGGCCCAGGTTCAGTCCCTGGCCCGCGAGCGGGTGCACATTGTGGGCGGCGTCGCCGGCCAGCACCCAGCTTTGCGCGCTCCCGGACAGGTTCCTGGGCAACTGCGGGCCGCACCAGCGGTCGGCCGCGGCCTGCTGCAGCGGCCAGGAGGCACGTTCGGCCACCAGCTCCAGGCGGCCCAGCGCATCCTGGCTGATGGCCTGCAGCCGCGTGGTGAATCTGTCTTCCTCGCAATCCAGCCATTCGGGCACCAGCGATTGCTCCAGCGACCAGACCACGGCCACCTCCCGCCCGTCCGGGCCGCCCATGGGCAAGAAGGCCAGAATGCCTTCGGGCGTGAACCACTGGCGCGCCATGCCGCCATGGGGCAGCTCGCACTGCAGGCGCGTGGCAATCGCGTGCTGGGGGTAGGGGGTGACGGAGAAATGCACGCCGAACTCGGAGCGCGTGCTGCTGGCCCGGCCCTCGCAGACGGCGGTGAGCGCGGCTTCCACGGGTTCGGCGACGATCTCCACCTGCGGTTGATAGCGCACGGCCTCGGCCAGGCGCTGCTCGAGAGCGGGCACGTCGACAATCCAGGCCAGAGCCTCCACGTCCTGGGAAGCCGCGTCAAACTGCACCTGGCCGTCCAGATCGCCGAACACCTGCATGCCGGTCACGGGCGTGGCGTCCTGCTCGTCGGGCCAGCAGCGCAGCGATTGCAGCACGGCCCGGGAGCTGGCATTGAGCGCGTAGGCGCGCACGTCCTTGCGCGTCGGCCTGGTCTGGGCGGGCGCCACCAGCGCCACGCGCAGACGCTCGCGCGCCAGCAAAAGGGCCAAGGTCCGGCCCACAATGCCGGCTCCACGTATACATACATCAAAGGTTTGCGCCATGTCCGGCATTGTAGGAGGCCGGGGCCGGGCCTGTGCTCATGGCGGGAACCGGAAACTGCCGCGGGCTGAATCGGCATCAACTATGTTGTTGATAGCTGGATGTGCTGATCGCTGATGGGCTGGCGGGCAAAATAAGGCCTGACCCTGCCCAGAGGAAACTTCATGAACGACACCGCCTACGATGTGCAAGGCCAAATTGCCGAGCTCTGGATCTATCCCGTCAAGTCCTGCGCGGGCATTGCCGTGCGGCAGGCCAGGCTCTCGCGCCATGGCCTGCAATGGGACCGGCACTGGATGGTGGTGGATGCCGCCGGCGATTTCCTGACCCAGCGCAGTCATCCGCGCATGGCGCTGATCCGGCCCGAGCTCACGGACCGGCATCTGCTGCTGCATTTTCCGGGACTGGACAGCCTGGAGATCCCGCTGCAGGCGCAGGGCGCCCTATGCCCGGCCCGCATCTGGAAGGACAGGGTTCAGGCCTGGGATCTGGGCGCATGGGCCGAGCCGGCGCGCCAGTGGCTGAGCCAGGCGCTGGAGACCGACTGCCGCCTGGTGCGCTTTGATCCGGATCGGCCGCGCCAGGCCAGCGAGCGCTGGGCGGCCGGGGATGAGGCGCCCGTGCACTTTGCCGATGGCTACCCGCTGCTGGTGCTTAGCCAGTCGGCCGTGGCCGAGCTCAATCGGCGCCTGGCACTGTCGGGCGCGGCGGCCGTGGATGCGCGGCGCTTTCGGCCCAATATCGTGATTGCCGGGCTGGAAGCCCATGACGAGGACCGCGTGGAGCGGCTCGAGCTGCTGGATCTGCCGGGCCTGAGCCTGCGCCCCTGCAAGCCCTGCACGCGCTGCCCGATCCCCGACGTCGATCCCGACACGGCCGTGCCCGGCAGCGCCGTGGGCCGCGAGATCCGCGGCTACCGCCAGGATGCGCGCGTGGATGGCGCCATCACCTTCGGCATGAATGCCGTGGTGCTGGGCCTGCCCGAGGCCGCCGATGCCGAGGCCCTGCTGCAGTGCGGCCAGCGTCTGGGCGGCAATCTGAGCTTTGACTGAGCCGCGGCGCCGGCAATCTGCCGCGCGGGAGCAGAGATTTGCCGATCATTACAATCGACATGTTTTCAGTGGCCCGAACTCCGTCCAAACGCAGAGCTTCCGGGCCAGCTCTTCAAAAGAACCGGATTCGCGTCAATGCGGATCGGGCACTTCCGCCACCCGGGTGTGGTGCTCGATAGTGCATTGATATTTAAGGAAATTCCATGAGCCTCAAATGCGGCATCGTGGGCCTGCCCAATGTGGGCAAGTCCACTCTTTTCAACGCGCTGACCAAGGCCGGCATTGCCGCCGAGAACTACCCCTTCTGCACCATCGAGCCCAATACCGGTGTGGTGGAAGTGCCCGATCCGCGTCTGGACCAGCTGGCCCAGATCATCAGCCCCGAGCGCATCGTGCCGGCGATCGTGGAATTCGTGGACATCGCGGGCCTGGTGGCCGGCGCCTCCAAGGGCGAAGGCCTGGGCAACCAGTTCCTGGCCCATATCCGCGAGACCGACGCCATCGTCAACGTGGTGCGCTGCTTCGAAGACCCCAACGTGATCCACGTGGCCGGCAAGGTGGACCCGATTGCCGACATCGAGGTCATCCAGACCGAGCTGTGCCTGGCCGACATGGCCACGGTGGAAAAGGCGCTGAACCGCTACAGCAAGGCCGCCAAGTCGGGCAATGACAAGGAAGCCGCCAAGCTGGTGTCGCTGCTGACCCCGATCCAGGCCGCGCTCAACGAAGGCAAGCCCGCGCGCACCATTCCCGTGTCCAAGGAAGACGCGCCCCTGCTCAAGCAGTTCTGCCTGATCACGGCCAAGCCCGCCATGTTCGTGGGCAATGTGGCCGAGGACGGCTTCGAGAACAATCCGCTGCTGGACCGCCTCAAGGAATACGCGGCCGCCCAGGGCGCGCCCGTGGTGGCCATCTGCGCCAAGATCGAAGCCGAAATGGCCGAGATGAGCGATGAGGACCGCGACATGTTCCTGGAGGAAATGGGCCTCGAGGAGCCCGGCCTGAACCGCCTGATCCGCGCGGGCTTCAGCCTGCTGGGCCTGCAGACCTATTTCACGGCCGGCGTGAAGGAAGTGCGCGCCTGGACCATCAAGGTGGGCGACACCGCGCCCCAGGCCGCCGGCGTGATCCATGGCGACTTCGAGCGCGGCTTCATCCGTGCCCAGACGATTGCCTTCGACGACTTCATCGCCTTCAAGGGCGAGCAGGGTGCCAAGGACGCCGGCAAGATGCGCGCCGAAGGCAAGGAATACGTGGTCAAGGACGGCGATGTGCTGAACTTCCTGTTCAACGTCTGATTTCCTGCAGGCGCAAGCCTGCGCGGATAGCAAAAGGGCCTTGCGCATGCAAGGCCCTTTTTATTGGTCGCAGCTCAGCGGGCCGCGATCATGAAGCCGTCAAAGAAGGCCGCGAGCTCGGCATATGCGTTCAGCGGCAGCACCTGGGCAACATACTGGTCGGGGCGCACCACGACCAGGGCACCGGCGGCCTTGTCGATACCGCGCAGCGCGAAGATGTCGCTGCCGCTCTTGTAGTCGGGCGCGAACACTTTTTCCATGTCGTGCAGCCGGTACTTGCCGCGCTGGGGGCGCAGGATGCCGGGCAGCTTTTCGAGCGCAATGCCGTCGTAGCGGTCCTGGAAAATGGCGCGCAGATCGAACACCGAGTCCTGATCCTGGCCGGCGGGCGTGTACTTGAGCACCGGCGACAGCGGAGACTCGGCCAGGAAGCGGCACAGTCCCAGCACGCCGCCCTGCTCATCCTGCAGGTCATTGGCGCCCGCGAAAGCATAGAGGCGCCAGCGGCCGTCGGCCTGGGCCACATGACCCAGATGCATGGGCCTGGCGTCGCAGACGCGCAGCACGGGGGCCGAATGCATGCGCATGCCCACGGGGTAGCCGGCAGCCAACTGCTGGTGGGTGGCCTCGCCGCTGATCAGCGAAGGCTTGTACCGGGTGCCCAGGCCCGCGGTGAAGCGGCCATGCTGCTCGAAATACTGCTGGAACACCTTGGGGTCCACGCCGCCGCGGTCGCTGAACATGGTGGCCCATTCGCGGTCGAAGTCGATCAGCTCCTGTGCCACGACCTGGCGCTCGGCGGAATAGCTGTGCAGCAGCTCGGGCTTGCAGGCCTGGCGCAGCACGGAAACCAGCTTCCAGCCGAGGTTGAAAGTGTCCTGCATGGAGAAGTTCATGCCCTGGCCGGCCTTGGGGCTGTGCGTGTGGCAGGCATCGCCGGCGATGAAGACGCGAGGGTGTTCATCGAGGCTGTCCGCGTTGTCGTACTTGTGGCAGATGCGCTGGCCGATCTCGTAGACGGACCACCAGGCGACCTCCTTGACGTCCAGGGTGTAGGGGTGCAGCACCTGCTGTGCGGCCTCGATCAGCTGTTCGACGGAGATGCCGCGCTGGGCCACGCGCTCGTCGCTGCCGAGCTTGTCCATCTCCACATACAGGCGGGTCAGGTAGCCGCCTTCGCGCGGGATGATGAGGATATTGCCCTTGTCCGACTGGATGGCGACCTTGTGGCGGATATCGGGGAAGTCGGTGACGGCCAGCACGTCCATCACGCCCCAGGCATGGTTGGCCGAGTCGCCCACGAGCTGGCGGCCCATGGACTTGCGCACGCCGCTGCGCGCGCCGTCGCAGCCCACCACATAGCGGGCCTTCACGGTTTCCACATGGCCCGCGAACCTGGGGTCCGTGCGCTCCAGCGTGACCGTCACCGGATAGTCCGGCGCGTTCTCGTCCACGCTCAGGTCCAGCAGGCGGCGCGAGTAATGGGGCTCGAGGCGGCTGGGGGAGTTGCGCATGCTCTCCAGATAGAAGTCGTGCACGCGGGCCTGGTTCAGCACCACATGCGGGAATTCGGACAGGCCGTCCTCCGTGTCCTGCACGCGGCCATGGCGCGTGATGCGGTCGCGGTTGGCTTCGTCGGGCTTCCAGAAGGTGACCTCGTTGATCCAGCAGGCCTCCTTGAGCACCTTCTCGCTGAAGCCGAAGGCATCGAACATCTCCATGGTGCGGCAGGCGATGCCGTCGGCCTGGCCCAGCTGCAAGGGGCCGTCCTTTTGCTCCACGATGGCGGTGCGGATGTCGGGGAACTGCGCCAGCTGGGCGGCCAGGGTCAGGCCGGCGGGTCCGCAGCCCACGATCAGCACGTCGACATGGCTGGGGACGGCATTGGCGTATGCGCTGGCTGCCTGCACATGGGGGTCCCCGGCGCGAAAGCCTTGATGGTGGAATTGCATAATATGTCCGATCTCTTATCGTCAGTTGACAAATAATCAGTGAACGTATTATCTGCAGCGAAAGCGCGAAACAGACCTAGGGTTAACCATGAATTTTCAGAACCAAGTCTTTGATTTGCACCGGCTCGACAGCGTGCCCGGGCATGGCATACGTAGGCTGCAGCAGATTGCCGTGGCCTTGTTCATGCAGGAGACCGAGGGCCTGGGCCTGACTCCGGTGCAGTTCGCCGTGCTCCAGGCCCTGGAGGGACAGCCGGGCCTGGACCAGAAGTCCCTGGCCGAGAAGGTCAGTTTCGACACCTCGACCATCGGCGCCGTGATCGACAGGCTGGAGGGCAAGCAGCTGCTGACGCGCAGCCTGAGCGCCCAGGATCGCCGGGTGCGCCTGCTGCACCTGACCCAGGCCGGCCTGGATCTGCTGGAGAGCGCCATGCCTGCCGTGCAGCGCACGCAGCAGCGCATTCTCCAGCCCCTGGACGAAGGGGAGCGCGAGCTTTTCTGCCAGCTGCTGCAAAAGCTGTGCGCCAACCAGGTCGTCGGCTGAGCGGTTGACGGCGGGTGGGTCGTCGCCGGAAATGGCGTAACTGCCGGGTTTTGCGGCCGGGCTGGGTTAGGATCAAAACTTCCCATCCCAAGCGTAACGAGTTCGAGGCTTATTTGTTGAGCGATATGGAGCAGCATTCCGTGCAGGCTGATCTGGTGGCGGTGCTGATTGCGGTCACCGGCGGCCAGCCTCGCATTCTGACCACGAGCTCGGGGCTGGCATTGCCCGCCGGGCCGTTCACCAGCAATCACCGTTCGCTGCAGATCAGTCTGCGGGCCTGGGTGGAAAAGCAGACCCACCATCCGCTGGGGTTTGTCGAGCAGCTCTATACCTTTGCGGACCGCGAACGTTCGCAGGATCTGGGCACGAGGGCCATTTCCATCAGCTATCTGGCCCTGACGCGCGAGTTCGACGCGGCCGGTGCGGCCCAGCCCGGCTGGCAGGACTGGTACCGCTATTTCCCCTGGGAGGACTGGCGCGAGGGCATGCCGGAGCTGGTGGCGCAGCAGATTGCGCCGGCGCTCAGAAGCTGGGCCGACGCCGCCGCGGATAGCGTGGCCAGAAGCGCAAGATGGCAGCGCGCGGCCATGACTTTTGGCCTGGAAGACCAGGAGTGGAACGAGGAACTGGTGCTGCAGCGCTATGAGCTGCTGTTCGAGGCCGGACTGGTTGCCGAGGCCTGGCGCGACGGTGTCAGTGCGCCGGCGGCCCAGCTCCTGCCTGGCGCGGCCATGAGTAACGACCACCGCCGCATCCTGGCGACGGGCATTGCGCGTCTGCGCGCCAAGATCAAATACCGGCCCGTGGTGTTCGAGCTGATGCCGGACGAGTTCTCGCTGCTGCAGCTGCAGCAGACCGTCGAGGCTCTCGCCGGCCGCGGCCTGCACAAGCAGAATTTCCGCCGCCTGATCGAGCAGCAGGCCCTGGTGGAGGAAACCGGCCAGACGACGGTTGCGGGCGCGGGCCGCCCCGCCAAGCTGTTTCGCTTCCGGCGCAATGTGATGCTTGAGCGCGCCATTGCGGGCAACAAGCTGCCTCTGGCCAGAACCCACTGAGTTTTCTGTCCCGCTCAAATCTCTTGACCCGGTTAATGCTCAGGCTTAGCATAAGTCGGTGCGCGCGATGCCTGGAGCACACATCGCGTTTTTTATTTATATACAAATACTCAAAATGAGCATTAATAAGATGGCTGCACTGCCGGTTTCCCCTCTGCCCGATGTGATGCTGGAGCCTCTGGTGCGCATGGCCTTGCTGGAAGACCTGGGCCGCGCCGGAGACCTGACCACCGACACCATCGTGCCCGCCGCTGCCAGCGACGAGCTGCGACTGGTGGCGCGCCAGGACGGCGTGCTGGCCGGCCTGGATCTGGCGCGCCTGGCCTTCACGCTGATGGACTCCCGCCTGGAGTTCGAGGCCCGCTGCGAGGACGGCAGCCTGCTCAAGCCCGGCACGGAGATCGCGCGCATCCGCGGCAAGAGCCGCGCCATCCTGAGTGCCGAGCGCACGGCGCTCAACTATCTGTGCCACCTGAGCGGCGTGGCCTCGGCCACGCACTCGATCGCAGAAGCCATCAAGGCCTATGGCACGCGCGTGACCTGCACGCGCAAGACCATGCCCGGCCTGCGCTCGCTGCAGAAATACGCGGTGCGCGTGGGCGGGGGCAGCAATCACCGCTTCGGCCTCGACGATGCCGTGCTCATCAAGGACAACCATATCGCCCTGGCCGGCGACGTGGCCACGGCCGTGGGCCGGGCCCGCGCCGGCGTGGGCCATATGGTCAAGATCGAGCTGGAAGTGGATACGCTGGCGCAGCTGGAGATCGCGCTGCAGCTGGGCGTGGACGTGGTGCTGCTGGACAACATGAGCCTGGATGATTTGCGCACGGCCGTGGCCATGTGCAAGGGCCGGGCCATCACCGAGGCCTCGGGCCGCATCACGCCAGAGACCGCGCCCGCGGTGGCCGCCACCGGCGTCGACCAGATCGCCGTGGGCTGGCTCACGCACAGTGCGCGCGTGCTCGATATCGGGCTGGATGCATAAATGGCCTGCCCCCTGAGCGGCTTTGCCGCTTCCCCCCAAGGGGGACGACAGCCTCGGCTAGGCGCCCCTGCTGCGCGGTGGCGCTTGCTTGCTGTCCCTTGCTTGGGGCGTGCATGTGCGTGAGGTGCGTTTCTTGTTGGATTGCGAAAGGTGTGCTTGATGAAGGCCATGCTTAAGAAGCGCCGCAGCTGGGCGGCGCTGGTTGTTACGGCGCTGGCGGTGATGGTGGCGGGAATTTGGCATGCCCGCGCGGGCATGGCGGTAGTCCGTTTTGAAAAGCCCATCACCATCGTCGTGACCTTTCCGCCGGGCGGCGGCACGGACCTTCTGGCGCGGCGTCTGGGCGCGGCCATGCAGCAGCGCCTGGGCCAGTCCGTGATGGTGGAGAACCGGCCCGGCGCCAGCGGCAACATCGGCGCGCGCGCCGTGGCCGAGGCCGCCCCCGACGGCGCCACGCTGCTGATGGTCAACAGCTCGTTCGCCATCAATCCCGGCGTCTACCGGCATCTGGACTTCGATCCGCGCCGGGACTTCAAGGCCGTGTTCAATGCCGGCAGCATCGCCTCGGTGCTGGTCGTGCCAAGCCAAAGCAGCGTGCGCAATCTGCACGATGCGCTGGCCGGCGCGACCGCGGGCCAGCCTTTGCCCTTCGCCTCCTGCGGCAACGGAACGCCCCAGCATATGGCGGGCGAGATGCTGGCCCGGGCTGCGCATGCCAGCCTTCAGCATGTGCCCTACAAGGGCTGCGGCCCGGCCATCACGGCGGTGGCCGCAGCCCAGCTGCCCCTGGCCGTGGTCACGGCCAGCAGCGCGGCGCCGCTAATAGCCGCGGGCCGCGTGCGCGCCATCGCCGTCACCGCACCGGCCCGCGTCGCATCCCTGCCCGATATCCCCACGGTGGCCGAGCAGGGTCTGGCCGGTTTTGCCGTCGAGCAGTGGCATGGCCTGCTGGCGCCGGCCGCCACGCCGGAGCCCGTGATCGCCCGCTTGCACCAGGTGCTGGCGCAGATCCTGGCCGAGCCCGAGATGCAGCAGGCGCTGCGCGAGCAGGGCTATACCCCGGCCAGGGAGTCTGCCGCCCAGTTCGGCAAGCTCATCGCGGCCGATATAGCGCGCTATGCGGCCGTGACCGCGCAGCTCGGGCTCAAGGTCGATTGAGCGGCGCCGGGCGCGCATGTCCATGACGGGCCACCTGCAAAGGTGGCCTGTTTTGTTTCAGGCATATGACGGATTCGCTATACCAAGGTATAGCTGGGGCCAACCAAAAACCAGGCTTCTCTTCCCAAGGCAGGCTCGCTTTGCCGGCTGGTGGATTTGATAATCGAGGGCTAGGATCAGGGCACCAGACCCTGGCGCCGTGGCGGCATGCTTTGCCGCCCATCGCATGGAGGAGTTCCCCTTGGATGACCATTCCTTGAAGGCGCTGCGGCGCACGGCCTTGGCCGTGCTCTGCCGCTCCTCTGCCTTGCTGCGCCGCCGCTTCTGTAATCAAGAAGTTGCGGGAGCGAGGCAGGATCAATCCCGGGCCGGGACCTGCCCTGGCCATATCGATGCCACTGTTTGCTGCTTATGAAACCAGTCTTGAAATCCCGCCGCCCCGTGGGGGCTGCCTGCCTGCTGCTGTGCCTGGCGCTCGCTGCCTGCAACGGCGACAAACAGCCACCGGCCGCCGCTGCCGATAGCCAGACGGCGCTGCGCCGCGAAGGCAATCTGGTCGTGGTGCCGCCGCAATCCCCGGTGCTGGCGCAGCTGAAGCTGGCCCAGGCCACCCTGGAGCAGGTCCAGACGCTGATCTCTGCGCCGGCGAATATCGAGGCCGAGCCCGAAAAGCTGGTCAAGATCACGCCTCCGGTCGCGGGTCGGCTGGTGCGCCTGCATCGGCAACTCGGCGATCCGGTCAAGGCCGGCGAGGCCTTGATCACCATGGACTCCTCCGATATCTCGGGCGCCAGGGCCGACAATGCCAAGGCCCAGTCCGCGCTGCTGCTGGCGCGCCAGGAGTTCGACCGCCAGAAGCTGTTGTTCGATGCCGAGATCGCGGCGCGCAAGGACTACGAGGCCGCGCAGCAATCCCTGGCCGCGGCCAGCGCCGATGCGCGCGCGGCGACCGATCGCCTGGCCCAGCTGGGCGCCGATGTGCAGGCCAGCTCGCGCGGCAGCTATGTGATCAAGTCGCCGATCAGCGGGCGCGTGGTCGATATGGCGGGATCGCAAGGCGGTTACTGGAACGATGTGAATGCCTCGGTGATGACCGTGGCCGACCTCAGCAAGGTCTGGCTCAGCGCCAGCGTGCCCGAGCGCGATCTGGCCCATGTGGACGTGGGCCAGGAAGCGCATATCGCGCTGACGGCCTATCCAGACCTCAAGCTTGAAGGCCGTGTGCAATACGTGGGCGAGATCGTCGATACGGCCACGCGCAGCGTCAAGGTGCGGGTGGCTGTGGACAACCGCGAAGGGCGGCTGCGTCCCGGCATGTTTGCGCGCGTGAGCTTCGACGGCCCGGGCCGCGACGCCCTCATGGTGCCGACCACGGCGCTGTTGCAGGGCAATGTGAGCACGCGGGTGTTCGTGGACAAGGGCCGCACGGACAAGGGCGCGCGCTTCGAGCCGCGTGACGTACAGGTCGGCGTGCAGCAGGACGGCAAGGTAGAGATCCGCTCGGGTCTGGCGGCTGGCGAGCGCATCGTCGTCAACGGTGGAGTGCTGCTGCAATGATAGAGCGCATCGTCAATCTCAGCTTTGCCCGCCGCGGCGTGGTGTGGCTGATCTTCATTTTCGCGGCCCTGTATGGCGGGTTCAGCTGGAAGCAGCTGCCGCTGGAAGCTTATCCCGACATCGCCGACGTGACCTCGCAGATCGTCACCCAGGTGCCGGGCCTGGCGGCCGAGGAAATCGAGCAGCAGATCACGATTCCGCTGGAGCGTGCGCTGCTGGCCACGCCGGGCATGCATGTGCTGCGCTCGCGCAGCCTGTTCGGTCTGTCGTTGATCACCGTGGTGTTCGAGGACGGCGTCGACGGCTATTGGGCGCGCCAGCGTCTCAAGGAGCGCATGGACGATGTCGATCTGCCCTATGGCGCGCGCGCCGCGCTCGACCCCTACAGCTCGCCCACCGGCGAGGTTTACCGCTATACCTTGGAAAGCCCCACGCACAGCCTGCGCGAGCTGTCCGAGCTGCAGCAGTGGGTGGTGATCCCGCGGCTCAAGAAAGCCCAGTCCGTGGTGGACGTGACGAATTTCGGCGGCCTGACCACGCAGTTCATGCTCGAGCTCGACCCCGCGCGCCTGCTGCAGTACGGGCTGACCCTGTCCCAGGTGATCGATGCCATCAATGCCAACAACGCCAGCGGCGGCGGCAGCGTCATAGACCGCGGCGAGGTCTCCTATGTGGTGCGCGGCGTGGGCCTGCTGAGATCGCTCGACGACATGGGCAATGTGGTGGTCAAGACCTCGGACAACGGCACGCCGATTCTGGTCAAGGACCTGGGGCGCCTGACCTATGGCAATGTGGAGCGCCGCGGCATTCTGGGCAAGGACGACAACTCCGACACGCTGGAAGGCATCGTGCTGCTGCTCAAGGACGCGAACCCCTCCAAGGCGCTGGAAGGCATTCATGCCGCGGTGAAGGAACTCAACGAGAAGCTGCTGCCGCCCGACGTCAAGGTCGTGCCCTATCTGGACCGCACCACGCTGATCGAGCGCACCACGCATACCGTGGGCAAGACCCTGGCCGAAGGCATGATCGTCGTGACCCTGGTGCTGCTGCTGTTCCTGGGCAGCCCGCGCGCGGCGCTGATCGTGGCGCTGACCATTCCCATGGCGCTGCTGCTGGCCTTTGTGTTCATGCATCACGCCAAGATTCCGGCCAATCTGCTGTCGCTGGGAGCCATCGATTTCGGCATTCTGGTCGACGGCTCGGTGGTGGTGGTCGAGAACATTCTGCGCCGCCGCGAGGCCCAGGAGGACAAGCCCTTGACGCCGCGCGATGCCATCTCGGCCACGCTGCAGGTGGCGCGGCCCATCTTCTTCGGCATGTGCGTGATCGCGGCCGCCTATCTGCCGTTGTTCGGTTTCGAGCGCATCGAGTACAAGCTGTTCTCGCCCATGGCCAGTGCCGTGGGGGCGGCTCTGGTGGGGGCGCTGGCCGTGGCGCTGCTGCTCACGCCGGGCCTGGCCTGGCTGGCCTTCCGCCGTCCGCGCAAGATCTTCCACAACCCCGTGCTCAACTTCCTGGGCGAGCGCTATGACCGCTTCCTTGGCGCCGCCGTGGGGCAGATGCGCTGGCTGGTCGGGGCCGTGGCGGCGGCGCTGGTGGCGCTGGTGTTGCTGGCCGGCACCATAGGCCGCGACTTCCTGCCCTATCTGGACGAGGGCTCGATCTGGCTGCAGGTGCAGATGCCGCCCGGCATCACGCTGGACAAGGCGCGCGACATGGCCGACGAGCTGCGCCGGGCCACGCTGGAGTTCCCCGAGGTGTCCTATATCGTGACCCAGACCGGACGCAACGACGACGGCACCGATTACTGGACGCCCTCGCACATCGAGGCCAGCGTGGGCCTGCATCCCTACGACCAATGGAAGTCGGGTCTGAACAAGCAGCAACTGATCGCCAAGATGGCCGAGCGCTTCGAGAAGATGCCCGGCTATACCGTGGGCTTCATGCAGCCCATGATCGACGGCGTGCAGGACAAGCTTTCGGGCGCGCACAGCGATCTGACCGTGAAGGTCTACGGCCAGGACCTGAGCGAGGACCGGCGCGTGGCCGACGAGATGGTGGGCATTCTGTCCAAGGTGCCCGGTGCGGCCGACGTGGCCGTGGACATCGAGCCGCCGCTGCCCAATCTGCGCATCGATCTGGACCGTGCGGCCGCCGCGCGCTACGGCATCAATGCGGCCGATGTGGCCCAGCTGATCTCCACGGGCGTGGGCGGGGCCTCCATAGGCCAGCTCTACGTGGGCGAGCGCAGCTACGACATGACGGTGCGCTTCGCGCCCGGCACGCGCAGCAATCCCGAGGCCATAGGCGCGCTGCGCCTGGCCGCGGCCAACGGCGCCCAGGTGCCGCTGGCCGACGTGGCGCGCATCAGCACCACGGTGGGCCAGAGCGTGATCGTGCGCGAGGGCGGCGAGCGCCACATCCTGGTCAAGCTCAATGTGCGCGGCCGCGATCTCGCGGGCTTCCTCAAGGATGCGCACGACGCCCTCGATGCCCAGCTCCAGTACGACCACCAGAAGACCCATATCGAGTGGGGCGGCCAGTTCGAGAACCTGCAGCGTGCCGAGGCGCGGCTGCTGGTCATCCTGCCGCTGACGCTGGGCATCATGCTGGTGCTGCTGTTCGGCGAGTTCGGCAATCTGCGCCAGCCGCTGCTGGTGCTGGGCGTGGTGCCGCTGGCCATGATCGGCGGCTTTGCCGGACTGCACCTGCGCGGCATGACGCTCAATGTCTCGAGCGCCGTGGGCTTCATCGCGCTGTTTGGCGTGGCCGTGCTGTCGGGCGTGCTCATGGTCTCGCAGATCAACAGGCTGCGCCGCGAGGACGGGCTGCAGCTGCGCGAGGCCGTGCTCGAGGGAGCATCCAGCCGTATGCGCCCGGTGCTGATGACGGCCACGGTGGCGGCCTTCGGCCTCACGCCGGCCATGCTGGCCACGGGCCTGGGCAGCGATGTGCAGCGGCCCCTGGCCACCGTGGTGGTCTGCGGCCTGGTCAGCGCCACCTTGCTGACGCTGCTGCTGCTGCCCAATCTCTACTACGTGATCGAGCTGCGTGCCCAGCGTGCGGCCGAGCGCAAGCGCCGGCGTGCGGCCGAGCGCGGCGAACTCGACGACGAGGACGCCGCCCCGGTGACGACATCGGCCGCCGCGGAGCGCATGGCCCCCTGAGTCCGGGCCACGCGAAACCTACAAACTTGGAAGCACCATGCAATTTTCCTTCCCCTCTCTCAAGCGCCTGGCTCTGCTGCTGGCGGCGCTGGGCCTGGGCGGCACGGCATTGGCCCAGGCAGCGGCACAGCCTGCGGCCGCCGGGCTGCGCTTTAGCGACTATCTGAGCGCCGTCGAGCAGCACAGCCTGGAGCTGCAATCCCAGCAACAGAACGTGGTGTCGGCCCAGGCCGGCGTCGGCATCGCGGGCATACGCCCCGATCCCCAGCTCTCGCTGGGGGCCGCGCGCGAACAGGTCAAGACCGGCCTGCCGCGTCCGCTGAACAGCAGCTACGGGCTCAGCGTGGAGCTGGAAACCGGCGGCAAGCGCTCGGCCCGCATCCGCGCTGCGCGCAGCCAGGTGAAGCTGGCCGAGGCCGGCGTCGAGGGCTTCCGCACCCAGCTGTTTTCCGATGCGGCCCAGGACTTCACCCAGGCTTGCCGCGACCGCCAGGCGCTGGAGCGCAAGGAGCAGACGCTCAAGGCCCTGTCCGATGTGGTCAAGGCCAACGAGGTGCGGCGCAAGGCCGGCGACATCGGCACCGTGGAGTGGCGGCAGTCGCGCGTGGAGCGCGACCAGTTCCAGGCCGATGTGACCCAGGCGCGCGCCGATGCCCAGACCTCGCGCCTGGCCCTGAGCGTGCCGCTGGGGCGCAAGCTCTCGGAGGTCTTCGGCTCCGAGGAGCTGCAATGCGATTTCCAGCCCTTTGCGAACGACAAGAACATCGACGTCCTGGTGGTCCAGGCCCTGCAGGTGCGCAGCGATGTGCGCGTGGCCCAGGCCACGCTGGACAATGCGCGCGACAACGTCGGCGTGGCCCAGGCCAACCGCTGGGTCAATCCCACGCTGGCCGTGGGCTTGACCGCCATACCGGCCACGTCCGCGGGCGTGGATGCCCAGGGCAATGCCTTCGATGCGGGCAACCGCTCGCGCATGCTGTCGGTCTCGGTGAGCATGCCCATCCCGTTCTCGCGCCTGAACCGCGGCGAGGTGCTGCAGGCCGAGGCCGCCGTGACCCAGGCCATGCTGGGGCTGCAGCAGTCGCAGCACAAGGCCGAGGCCGATGTGCGCTCCGCCTATTTCCGCTTTGCGGCGGCGCAGGAGAACGTGGAGCGCTATCGCAGCAATGTGCTGGCCGATGCGCAGCGCGTGCTCGAGAGCATCCGCCTGTCCTACCGCCACGGCCAGGCTTCGCTGCTGGAGCTGTTGTCGGCCCAGCGCTCGGCCGATGATGCCTACCTCGGCTATCTGCAGGCCGATGCCGATCTGGCCAAGGCCACGGTCGATCTGCAACTGAGCATAGGCCAGCGGCCCGCGCTGTGATGAGCGCAGCGGGCGGGCGGGGCTGGCGCGCGCGCGTCTTGCGCCACAATCGGCGGGTCTTTCACGCCCTGAACTCCGCCCTGCATGCCATGACCGCCGAACCGCAACGCTTTCTGCATCTGCGCCGGGCCCTGATCCTAGCCGCCATGGCCGCGGCCATGGCCGCCATCTTCGCGCTGGATACGCTGACCGAGTACGCGGTGGCTGCGGCCGTGTTCCACACGGCCATCATCCTCGTGGCGGTGCGCTGGTTCAGTCCGCGCCTGGTGATAGGCGTCACGGCACTGTGCATAGCACTGACCCTGGCCAGCTTTGCGCTGACGCCGGCCGGCGCCTACCGCACCGGACTCATCAACACGGGCATCAGCATTCTGGCCATCGTCATCACGGCCTATCTGGGCCTGAAGATGGTGGCCGCCCAGAACGCGGCCCACGCGGCCCAGACCCAGCTGCTGCGCATCACCCAGGCCACCAGCCTGGGGCAGGTGACGGCCTCGATCGCCCATGAGGTCAACCAGCCGCTGGCCGCCATCGTCACCAGCGGCAATGCCTGCCAGCGCTGGCTGGCCCAGCAGCCGCCGAATCTCGAAAAAGCCGGCCAGGCGCTGGAGCGCATCCTGGGCGACGCGCGGCGCGCCAGCGAGGTCATCGCGCGCATCCGCTCCATGGCGCGCGGCGAGGCGCCGAGCAAGCAGAAGTTCGACCTCAACGAGGCCGTGCGCGAGATGGTGCATCTGTCGGGCGCGGATCTGAACCAGCGCGCCATTGCCATGGACCTGCAGCTGGCGCCGGGCCTGGCGCCGGCCTGGTGCGACCGCGTGCAGTTCCTGCAGGTGCTGGGCAATCTGCTGCTCAATGCCATGGATGCCATGCAGGACACGCCGGCCGTGCAGCGGCGCATTGCCGTGGCCACCCAGGCCCTGGGCCAGCAGCTGGTGCTGACCGTCACCGATGCGGGAGAGGGGCTGTCGCCGCAGGCCAAAAGCCATTTGTTCGACGCCTTCTGGACCACCAAGAGCGAGGGCATGGGTCTGGGGCTGAACATCAGCCGCCACATGGCCGAGGCCAACGGCGGCCGCATCTGGGCCACGGACCGCGAGGATGGGCGCCGCGGCGCCGTGTTCCATGTGACCATCGCGGCTTTCGTCGCCCCGGGGGAGCCTGCAGCAGGAGGACACAAGCTTGGCTGAACTCGAAACCGTGTATGTGATCGATGACGACGCTTCGGTGCGCGCGGCCATCGAGGATTTGCTGCTCTCCGTGGGCCTGGCCGTGTCCGCCTTCGGCGCGACGCGCGACTTCCTCGCCCATCTGGAGCTGAGCCCGCCCGAGGGGCCGGCCTGCCTGGTGCTGGACATCCGCATGCCGGGCCAGAGCGGCATGGAGTTCAGGCGCCAGATGCTGGAGCAGGGCCTGCGCTTTCCCACCATCTTCATCACCGGCCATGGCGATATTCCCATGAGCGTGGAGGCCATGAAGACCGGGGCCATAGAGTTTCTGACCAAGCCTTTCCGTGATCAGCATCTGCTCGACGCCATACAGCAGGGCATTGCGCTGGACCGCCAGCGCCGCGCGCAGGATGCGCAGTTGCAGGAGCTGCGCCAGCGCTGGGAATCTCTGTCCGGCGGCGAGCAGGCCGTGGTCACCGGCGTGGTGCGCGGCCTGCTGAACAAGCAGATCGCGGCCGAGCTGGAGGTCAGCGAGATCACCGTCAAGGTGCGGCGCGCCCAGGCCATGCGCAAGATGCAGGCGGGCTCGCTGGCCGAGCTGGTGCGCGTGCTGGAGCGGCTGGATATCCGCTGACCCCCTGGCCTTGCCCACCGGCGATCGCTCTGCCGATTGCGAGCTGGGTTCTCCTTTTTAGGAGTGTTTAGCGCTTTGAGTGCAATGGATTTGAGGGAAAACCAGCCTGAAATCCTTACGTGCCTAGCGCAAGCAGCTATTGCTCATGCAGCGCCGCGCTCGGCCAACTCGGTGCCCGGGTCGCGCCGCGACACCGTGGCGCAGCAGACAACTGCCAAGCCGGGAGTTGAGGGCATGCATAGGCTGTTCCTTGCGGATTCCCCGGCAGCGTTTTCAGGAGCGCTGCCCTGCGCTCGGGCAGGGCATGGCACCCATGTTTGCATGCATGAAGCTGCGTTGCTGAAAGAGCGAGCGGACCCTGGGCCGCCGCCGCTCAGCTGCGGGCATGGGGGCCGGTATCGCGCCAGGCCAGCAGGCCCCAGTTCAGATGGCGGACCGGCGGTGATGGCCTCAGGGCAATGCCCAGGGGGCGCAGGCTGTCGCACATCGGGCGCGGCAGGTGGCGCAGCACGGCATTGCGGTCATCGCTGGACAGCAGGCTCAGGGCGTCGGCGGCGATACGGGGCGAGCAAGCGGCCACGGCGCCGGAGAAGGCGGGCAGGCCGTAGGTGGCCAGCAAGATGCGGACCTGGTGCACGTTGCGTGAGAGCAGGGCGGCGCGCAGGGCGATATGCAGTGGTTGACGGGTCATGAGGAACTCCTGATAGCCGGTGGTCCAGCCGGAGACCTCGCATGCGTCAGGCGATGGAGAACCTCCGGGCGGCGGCCGGATGGGTGGGATGCGGAAAGAGGGGGCTTGGCAGACGGGTCACAGCGCATGAGCGCTTACAGGGGGCAGGGTCCATGGCCTTTTCTCCGTGGTGCTGGGGAAATGTGCGCAAGATTCGTGGTTCGAAGCCTGCACACCCGATGGCTGAATTGTCCTGTGTTATCCCCGCGGCACGGCGCTTTTCGAGGGAAAGCTGGCCTATACCTTGGTGTATGCAATATGGCCGATCGACGCCTGGAGGTCGCTTGGCTTCGGCCAGATCCGCGGCCACTCACCAAATCTTGATGATCAGCGCCGTCATCACCAGATAGCGCAGAAACTTGCCCACGGCCATATAGGCCACGCAGGGCCAGAACGGCAGGCGCAGCCAGCCGGCCACGGCGCACAGCGGATCGCCGACGATGGGCAGCCAGCTCAGCAGGCAGGCCTTGGCGCCGAAGCGGCGCAGCCAGTAGCGGGCCAGGCGGTGATAGCGGGACTGGCTGTGGGGCGCGGTGCGGGCCGGCGGCGATGGCCGGTCTGGGTGTCTGCGGGCTCTGGCCAGCTCCCAGGCCCGGTGCGCGCCCAGGCCCGTCCACCAGCTGATAGCGCCGCCCACGGTATTGCCGGCCGTGGCCACGAGGATGGCGGGCCAGAACAGCTGCGGGCTGAGCGTGACCAGACCCGCCACGGCGGGTTCGGACCCCAGTGGCAGCAGCGTGGCCGACACCAGGGCCACGATGAACACCGTACTCAAACCGAACTGCGGCAGGGCCAGCCATTGCAGCAGCTGATGCATCCAAGCTTCCATAGGGCGGCTAGTGTAGGCTGCGGCACAATCTCGGCGCGCACCAATATCCTGCCCGCGCAATGGCGTATGGTGTCGCTCCAGGAGGAATGGACATGCGCTTTGGCCCGAGATTGGGATTGGCTTGCGCTGCCCTGCTGTTGATAGCAGGCTGCGCGCAGAACATGGGTGCGACAGCACCGCAGAAAGTGACGGCGGAGGCGCCGGCCAGGGCCGCGGCCGAGCTGGTGCCGCTGGCCACGCTGGCGCCGGGCGTGAAGCAGGACATGCGCTATGCGACCAGCCACAACTTCATGGGGCGGCCCGTGGCCGGATATGAGGCCGGAGTCTGCTGGCTCAGCCGCGCCGCGGCCCAGTCGCTGGCCGAGGTGCAGCAGGAGCTGGACGGCTACGGCCTGGCTCTCAAGGTCTACGACTGCTATCGCCCCCAGACCGCGGTGAACGACTTCGTGCGCTGGGGCCGGGATCTGGCCGACCAGAAGAACAAGGACATGTACTACCCGCGCGTGCCCAAGAGCGAGCTGTTCAAGCGCGGCTATATCGCCGAGAAATCGGGCCACAGCCGCGCCAGCACGGTGGACATGACGCTGGTGGCCGTCGACGCCCAGCGTGCCAGCAAGCGGGTGCGCGGCCCGCTGGCCGACGGTGTCGAGGTGGACATGGGCACGCCGTTTGACCTGTTCGACGAGCAGTCCCATACTGACAACCCCCAGCAGTCTCCCGATGTCCAGCACAACCGGCGCTGGCTGCGCGCGCTGATGCAGCGCCACGGCTGGAAGAACCTGCCCGAGGAATGGTGGCATTACACGCTGGTCGGCGAGCCCTATCCCGAGCAGTACTTCGACCTGCCCGTGAAACGGAATTAAGGCAGGCTCGGGGCACGGGCCGATGATAGTGAGCCTGCTCGCGGGGTGATGGCGAGTTTTTGCGGCTGCTGAAATTTTGGGCAGGTATAATCCGGCCCTCTTTTCCTGCGCCCGGGCTGCGGCCGGCTTTTATGGCCGCCGCGGCCAACCCCTTTCCATGTCCGCCCTGCACATAGGTCATATTCCATTGGCAAATCGCCTGTTTGTCGCACCCATGGCGGGCGTGACGGACCGGCCGTTCCGCCAGCTGTGCAAGGCCCTGGGCGCCGGCTACGCGGTCAGCGAGATGGTGACCAGCCGCAAGGACCTGTGGAACAGCCTCAAAACCAGCCGCCGCGCGAATCACGAAGGCGAGCCCGGCCCGATTGCGGTGCAGATCGCCGGCACCGAGGCGGCCATGATGGCCGAGGCGGCCGTCTACAACATTGAGCGCGGCGCGCAGATCATCGACATCAACATGGGCTGCCCGGCCAAGAAGGTCTGCAACAAATGGGCCGGTTCGGCGCTGATGCAGAACGAGCCTCTGGCCGTGGAGATCGCCCGCGCCGTGGTCGAGGCCGCGCGCCCCTACAACGTGCCCGTGACCTTGAAGATGCGCACCGGCTGGTGCGATGCGCACAAGAATGCGATCGTGCTGGCCAGGCAGTTTGAGGATGCCGGCATCCAGATGCTGACCGTGCACGGCCGCACGCGCGAGCAGGGCTACAAGGGCTTTGCCGAGTACGACACGATTGCGGCCGTCAAGCAGGCGGTGAACGTGCCCGTGGTGGCCAATGGCGATATCAACAGCCCCGAGAAAGCCCGCGATGTGCTGGCCTATACCGGGGCCGATGCCATCATGGTGGGCCGTGCGGCTCAGGGACGGCCCTGGATCTTTCGCGAGATAGCCCATTTTCTGGCGACGGGCGAGCATCTGGCGCCGCCACTGGTGGCCGAGCTGCGCCGCCTGCTGCTCGAGCATCTGCAGGATCATTACAGTCTGTATGGCGAGGGGACCGGCGTGCGCAGCGCGCGCAAGCATATTGCGTGGTATCTGCGTGCTCTGCCGGGCGGGGAAGAGTTCAGAAAATATATCAACACTATTGAGGACTGCGCGGTGCAATGGCAGGCCGTGGCCGACTATCTGGATGCCCTGGGGCAACAGATGGAGCGGATACCGGCTGCCACGGCAGCTGCTGAAAGCAGCGAGCTGGACGAACCGGCAGGAATGACTGCATGAGCAATCAGAACTTGGAACAAGTCGTTCGCGATAGCCTGGAGGGCTATTTCCGCGATCTGGAAGGCGAAACGCCCGCCAATGTCTATGACATGGTGATTCGCCTTGTCGAAAAGCCCTTGTTGGAGGTGGTCATGGGCCAGGCCGACAACAACCAGTCGCGCGCGGCTGAGTGGCTGGGCCTGAACCGCAACACCTTGCGCAAAAAGCTGCTGGATCACCAGTTGCTCTGAGCTGCATTGCTTCCGAATCCATAGCTGCAAGCGATTGATGGATATGCGCTGCAGTTTATTTTTATCCAAACTTTGAATTGACGCCCATGAAAGCTCTGATCTCCGTCTCCGACAAGACCGGCATCGTTGAATTTGCGCAAGCCCTGCACGCCCTGGGCGTGCAACTGCTGTCCACCGGCGGCACGGCCAAGCTGCTGGCCGACAAGGGCCTGCCCGTGACCGAGGTGGCCGAAGTCACCCAGTTTCCCGAGATGCTGGACGGCCGCGTCAAGACCCTGCACCCCATGGTGCACGGTGGTCTGCTGGCACGTCGCGACTTCCCCGAGCACATGGCCGCTTTGAAGGAACACGGCATCGAGACCATCGACCTGCTGGTGGTGAACCTCTATCCGTTTGAAGCCACCGTGGCCAAGCCCGGCTGCACGCTGGCTGATGCCATCGAAAACATCGACATCGGCGGCCCTGCCATGGTGCGTTCTGCGGCCAAGAACTGGAAGGACGTGGGCGTGGTCACCGCTGCCGACCAGTACGAGGCCGTGTTGGGTGAGCTCAAGACTGCAGGCAAGCTGTCGAACAAGCTGCGCTTCGATCTGTCGGTTGCGGCGTTCAACCGCATCAGCCAGTACGACGGTGCCATCAGCAACTACCTGTCGTCGGTCAAGTTCGAAGACGAAAAGCTCAGCGAAGAATATGTGCCCGAGCGCGCCGCCTTCCCCGGCCAGTTCAACGAGCAGTACCTGAAGGTGCAAGACCTGCGCTACGGTGAAAACAGCCACCAGCAAGCGGCCTGGTACCGCGACCTGGTGCCCGCTGCCGGCTCGCTGGCGACCGGCGTGCAACTGCAGGGCAAGGAACTCTCCTATAACAACATCGCCGATGCCGATGCTGCTTGGGAATGCGTCAAGAGCTTTGAAGTGCCCGCCTGCGTGATCATCAAGCACGCCAACCCCTGCGGCGTGGCCATCGGCGCCAACGCCTTCGAAGCCTATTCCAAGGCTTTCCAGACCGACCCCACCAGCGCCTTTGGCGGCATCATTGCCTTCAACCGCCCTGTGGACAAGGCCGCTGCCGAAGCCGTTTCCAAGCAGTTCGTCGAAGTGCTGATGGCTCCGGAGTTTTCCGCCGAAGCCCTGGAAATCTTCAAGTCCAAGGTCAATGTGCGCCTGATGAAGATTGCGTTGCCTGCCAACTACGGTGACGTGCGCAATGTACTGGAAACCAAGCGCGTGGGTTCGGGCCTGCTGCTGCAATCGGCCGACAACCATGAACTCAAGCTCGAAGAGCTTAAGGTCGTGACCATCAAGCAGCCGACGCAGCAAGAGCTGCAGGATCTGCTGTTCGCCTGGAAGGTGGCCAAGTTCGTCAAGTCCAACGCCATCGTCTTCTGCAAGAACGGCATGACCATGGGCGTGGGGGCCGGCCAGATGTCGCGCCTGGATTCGGCCCGCATTGCCTCCATCAAGGCCGAAGCCGCCAAGCTGTCGCTGCAGAACACCGTGGTGGCGTCGGACGCCTTCTTCCCCTTCCGCGACGGCCTGGACGTGGTGGTCGATGCGGGCGCGACCTGCGTGGCCCAGCCCGGCGGTTCCATGCGCGACCAGGAAGTCATCGATGCGGCCAATGAGCGCGGCGTGGCCATGGTGTTCACGGGCGTGCGCCACTTCCGTCACTAATTAGAAGACTCCCCCTGAGCGGCTTTGCCGCTTCCCCCTCTCTTGCTTTGTGGGAGGGGGACGACGCCATCGCCGCGAGGCGGCTCTGGCTCGGCGTCTCTGGCTTGGAACGCGCCAGTTTTCTGCTCCGTGTCCTATGGCCAGCGCAAGCTGGCCATACTTTTTTGAGCGGCTTTGAGCTGTGATTGTTTGCTATGACTGATCCCGTCGACGACGAAGAAAACTACCCGCCGCGTCCGCGCTGGATGGGCTGGGCCATTGCCGTGGTGATGGCGGCGGCGGCCCTGGGTGTGGCCAATATCGGCTGGCGCATCATGCGGGTGAGCGCCGCCGAGCAGGCCGCCGATCTTCAGGTGCAAAAGCACCCGGAACTGGCCGAGGGCCGCAAGCTGGTGGAGTCTTCGGACTGCATGCGCTGCCATGGTTGGGAGCGCCACTATGTGGGGCCTTCGTTTGTGGATGTGGCCGCCAAATACCGTCAGCAGAGCGATGCGGATCGATATCTGGCCGGCAAGATACGGGGCGGCAGCGTGGGCGTCTGGGGCAATGTCATCATGCCGCGCCATCCTCAGCTCAGCGAGGAGCAGTCCCTGCTGATGGCGCGCTGGCTGCTGGTCACCGAGCCCACGGCTCGGTGAAGGTCGGCCATGACCGCGACCGGGCCTGAAGCCATGTGCTCCAGGCCTTTTTTGTTGGAAGGGCCGAGCCGCAATCGCCGGGTTTTCGCATAATCGGCCGGATGTCTCTGTCCCGGATCCTGCCGCCATCACCCGCTGCCGCCAAATCTCGCGGCCTGCTGTTCTGGACCCTCTGCACGCTGCTGGTGTTCTATGCCATCTATCCCGCGGCCAACTGGCTCGCTGCCCAGCGCGCCGAGCGCCATGACTTCGTCACGCCCTGGGATGCGCTGATTCCGTTGGTGCCCGAGTTCATCTGGGTGTATTTCTCGTTCTTCGTTTTCATCGCGCTGCCCGTGTGGCTGCTGGACAAAAGCGCTATCGATGCCTTGGGCCGGCGCCAGGTGCTGGCCACCATCCTCTGCGGGCTGGTGTTTGCCTTCTTTCCGGCCAATCTGGGGTTCGAGCGCGTGATACCCGAGGACCAGCCCTATCGCAGCATCTTCACGCTGATGTTTGCGGTGGACAGACCCCACAATCTGCTGCCTTCGCTGCACATCGTCTACACCCTGGCCACGGGCTGGGCCGTGGTCGCCAGCCAGTGGCGACTCGGGCGGCGCGGCCTGAGCCTGCTGATCGCTCTCTGGGGGCTGGCGATCTGCGCTTCCACCATGCTGGTGCACCAGCATCACATCCTCGACGTGGTGACGGCCGCCTTGCTGGTGGCCTTGCTGGCAGTGTTGATCCGGCCCGCCGCAGCGGCCGCGCCAATCCCGTCCGCAGCGGCCGGGATTTTGTGATTTATGCGCAGGCGTTTGCCTGCCCGCATTTATCCGGCGTCGTATCAGGCTCGCATGCAGGCTTCTTGAAAGACGTGGCCTGCCTATCTTTTCTGAGAATGTGCTGCTGGCAGGCTCGCACAAAACATGCAGACAACCCCGAGATGCCGCAGTTAAGCTGCGTGATACCGGTTTAAACCCTAGTATGCGCTTTTGATCTGATAACGGAGCCCTCGGCCGCTGGCTGCAAGGCTCTCTGGGGTATGCATGCAGTGGCTAAAAACCAAAACCATTGAGCAGGCGCTGGCCGATTCGGACGAGCCGGGCCGCCAACTTCAACGCAGCCTGGGCGCGTTCGACCTGATGATTCTCGGCGTGGCCGTGGCCGTGGGCGCCGGCATTTTCTCGGTGGGCGCGCGCGCGGCGGGCAGCTTTGCGGGACCGGCCGTGATTTTCTCCTTCATCCTGGCCGCCGCCACCTGCGCCGTGGCCACCATGTGCTATGCAGAGTTCGCCTCCAGCGTGCCGGTCACGGGCAGCGCCTACACCTATACCTATCTGACCATGGGCGAGGGCGTGGCCTGGATCATCGGCTGGAATCTGCTGCTGGAGATGATTGCGGCCGGCGCGGTGATCGCCAAGTACTGGGGCATCTACCTGTCCACGGTGTTTGCCACGGCAGGCATCGACATTCCCAGCACCTTGCATCTGGGGGCCATCAGCCTGGAGTGGGGGCCGTTCTTCATCGTGGCGGTGTTCACCGGGCTGCTGATTCTGGGCACGCAGGAGTCTGCCCGGGTCAACAATGTGTTCACCCTGATCAAGATTGCCATCACCCTGTTCGTGATCGTGGTGGGCTTCACCTATATGGACGTGAAGAACTTCACGCCCTTTGTGCCGCCGGCCCAGCCGCCCGTGGTGGGCCATGGCGTGACCGGCGATGTCTGGGGCCAGCCCATGCTGGCCTGGCTGTTCGGCGCCCGCCCCAGCCAATACGGCTGGCTGGGCGTGATCTCCGGCGCCTCGCTGGTGTTCTTTGCCTTCATAGGCTTCGACGTGGTCGCCACCTCGGCCGAAGAGGTCAAGGACCCGCAAAAAACGCTGCCGCGCGGCATCTTCGGCGGCCTGGCCCTGGTGACCCTGCTCTACATCCTGGTCACGTTGGCGCTGACCGGCATGGTGCCCTATGCCGAGCTGGCCAAGGCCGAGAACCCCTCGCTGGCCACGGCCTTCATCAACGTGGGTGCCAACTGGGCGGCCCAGGTGATTGCCGTGGGCGTGCTGCTGGGCCTGACCACCGTGGTCATGGTGTTGCTCATGGGCTCGGCCCGGATCCTCATGGCTTTGTCGCGGGACGGCCTGCTGCCGCGCAGCTGGAGCGTGACCTCGGCCAAGCGCAAGACGCCGGTGCGCCTGCAACTGATGGTGGGTGCCGTCATCGCGGCCCTGGCGGGCTTTACCAAGGTGGAGCTGCTGGAGGAGATGATCAATATCGGCACGCTGTCGGCCTTTGTGCTGGTGAGCCTAGGGATTCTGGTCATGCGCAAAAAGCGCCCCGATCTGCCGCGCGGCTACCGCGTGCCGCTGGTGCCGCTGCTGCCTCTGCTGTCCGCTCTGCTGTGCACCTATCTGGCCCTGAATCTGACCACGCTGACCTGGGCTCGCTTCATGATCTGGATGGCGATAGGCCTGGTCATCTATCTGGTCTATGGCATGCGCCATTCACGGCTGGCGCAGCAGCGCTGAGATGCTCCTGATATGAAAGCATTCAGCGCCTGCTGCAAAAGGATTTCAGAGGAATCGATCTCTGAAAAGTAGATGCAGCAGGCGCTGGCTGCTATCAAATTGAATGCCCTGCACGGCAATGCCGGCAGGGCATTTTTCTGTCTCGATTTTTGCTGGCGCATCTTTGCGTACAGTGGGCCCATGTCTCACACACTTCCCTCCGCCGACGGCCAGGACCGCTGCTTCTGGTGCCATGGCTCGCCGCTGTATGTGCACTACCACGACCATGAATGGGGCTTTCCGGTCGCCGAGGACCGGCGGCTGTTCGAGAAGCTCAGCCTCGAGGGCTTTCAGTCGGGCCTGAGCTGGTACACCATTCTGGCCAAGCGCGAGAACTTCCGCGCCGCGTTTGCCAACTTCGACTTTGACCGCGTGGCGCAGTTTGGCGCCGCCGATGTAGAGCGCCTGGTGCAGGACGCCGGCATCGTGCGCCACCGCGGCAAGATCGAGGCCGTGATCAACAACGCGCGGCGCGCGCAGGAGATGGTGGCGCAGGAAGGATCGCTGGCAGCCTTCTTCTGGCGCCACATGCCGCCGAGCCCATCCACAGGTGCCGTCGTGCCGGCGCAGACGGCCGAGTCGCAGGCCCTGTCCAAGGAGCTGAAAAAGCGCGGCTGGAAGTTCGTCGGCCCCACCACGGTCTATGCCTTCATGCAGGCCATGGGCCTGGTCAACGACCATGCCCCGGGCTGCGTGACGCGCGCCGAGGTGGAGAAGGCGCGGGCCGTGTTCCAGCGGCCCGGGGCCTAGAGCTTTACCAGCTGGCCCGGCGCGCTGGCCAGCACCTTCATGGAGGCATCGGTGCTGGCCGTGAACTGGCGGCTGGTGATGCTGCTCACATAGACCCAGTCGGCCCGGCAGGCATCGGCCGTGGCCGTCACGACCATGTAGCCGCGGCGCGAGGTGTCGCAGTATTTGAGCGGCTTGATGAGCTGCTGCAGCGCGCCGGCCAGCATGGCGGGGTTTTCCTTGGGCAGATATTCCTCGAAGCCCGGCGAGCTGACGGACGAAGTCGCGAACTCCACGCCCACGGCGTTGCCGTTCATGTCCTGCAGCTCGTTGGCCCAGGCGTTGTGCGTGTCGCCGGCCAGCACCACCAGCTTCTTGCCGAGCTGGCGCGCCATGCCCAGCACGGTCTCGCGCGCGGCCTGGTAGCCGTCCCAGGCATCGAGGTTGTAGGGAATCGAGGGCTGGGCCAGTATGGCCTGCTCCGCGGGAGTGAGCGTGGCCGCAGCGCTCTGCGCCTTGGCGGCCAGGGCCGCGTATTGCGACACCGAAACGCCCGCGCCCGGCTGCATGGTCTCCATGAGTATGGGCGCGGGAATGTTCATGCGGCCCATCAACACCTGCTGGCCCAGCAGCTGCCAAGTGGCGCTGGAGGCGGCCATCTGCTGCTGCAGCCACTGCGTCTGGGTCTGGCCCATGAGCTGGCGCGCGGGGTTGGTCACGGCGGCTGTGAAGCCCGCGGCATCGAAGCCGCCGGCCTGCATGAAGTCCGCATAGTCGAGCTGCTTGTCGCGCCCGATGATGCGCGTGTCCAGCATGTGCAGCGCCATCAGGTCGCCGAAGGCAAAGCTGCGGTAGATCAGCTCGGGCGCAGCGGTGCGCGTGGGCATCCACTCGTGGTAGGCCTGCATGGCTGCGGCCTTGCGCTTGGCGAAGTCGCCTTCCTCGGGCTGATGGTTCTCGGCGCCTGCGCTCCAGGTGTCGTTGGCGAACTCGTGGTCGTCCCAGACCGCGATCATGGGCGCGACGGCGTGCAGGGCCTGCAGATCGGGGTCGCTTTTGTACTGCGCGTGGCGCTGGCGGTAGTCGGCCAGCGAGAGGATCTCGCCCGCGGGTTGCACCAGCCGGCCCATGGCCGCCGCATTGCCAGAGGCATAGCCGCCGCGCCCGTATTCATAGATGTAGTCGCCCAGGTGCACGGTGGCGTCCAGGTCGTTGCGCCTTGCGGCATCGGCATAGACGTTGAAATAGCCGGCCGGGTAGTTGGCACAGGAGAACACGGCCAGCTTGACCTGGGCCACCGAGCCCGTGGGCAGCGTGCGCGTGCGCGCCACGGGCGAGGTGACGCCATAGGCGCGGAAACGGAAGTGGTAGGCCGTGGCAGGCTTGAGGCCTGTGGCATCGACCTTGAGCGTGAAGTCTTGGGCCGCCGTGGCGCGGGCCTCGCCGCGCGCCACGATGGAGGCGAAAGCCGCGTCGCCGGCCAGCTCCCATTGCACGGGGATATCGGCCTCGTGGCCGGTCGGTGGCGTCACGCGCGTCCACAGCATCACGCGGTCGGCCAGCGGGTCGCCGCTGGCCACGCCATGGGCAAAGCTCACCTCCGGCTCGCTGCCGCCGCCGCAGGCCGCAAGCGGCAGCGTGGCCATGGCGCCGGCACCCAAGGCCAGCTGGCGCACAAAGCGGCGTCGGCCGTCGTCACTGGGTGCGGCATCGCGAAAAAGATTGTGCAGCGGATGCGGGGAGGCACGGTCGGTCATGGAACTTCTCCTGCTAACAAATCCGCGAGCGTCGCAAGCCTGCATGACGCTGCCGTGAAAGCCCCAACTCGTCCGTCGCGTTCAAGCCATCGCCGCATCAGCGCTGCGCGCTATCAAAAACAAAAGCCCCGCGGGCACGAGGCCGCGGGGCTTTTGGAGGGAGAGAGGCGGATTACAGTGTCTTGAACACTTCGCGCGCCGCTTCTATGGTGCGGTCGATATCGGCTTCCGTGTGGGCCGCGCTCACAAAGCCGGCCTCGTACAGCGCGGGCGCGAAGTAGTGGCCGCGCTCCAGCATGCCGTGATAGAACTGGTTGAAGACCTTACCGTCGGTCTTCATGACTTCGGCATAGGTCTTGGGCAGCTCGGGCAGGAAATAGAAGCCGAACAGGCCGCCCTGCCAGTCAACGCTGAAAGGAATGCCCGCGGCATTGGCTTCGGCCTTCAGGCCTTGCATCAGATGGCCGGTCTTCAGGTGCAGATCGGCATGGAAGCCGGGGCGGCTGATGAGCTCCAGCGTCTTCAGGCCGCAGGCCGTGGCAATCGGGTTGCCCGACAGCGTGCCGGCCTGGTAGACCGGGCCCAACGGCGAGAGCTTTTCCATGATCTCGCGGCGCGCGCCGAAGGCCGCCATGGGCATGCCGCCGCCGATCACCTTGCCCATCACCGTGATGTCGGGCGCAAAGCCTTCAATGTCCTTGGCGTACACGCTTTGCGCACCGCCCAGGGCCACGCGGAAACCCGTCATCACCTCGTCGTAGATCATCAGCGCGCCGTGCTCGCGGGTCAGCTCGCGGATGCGGCGCGTGAACTCCACCGTGGCGCGCACAAAGTTCATATTGCCGGCGATGGGTTCCATGATCACGCAGGCGATCTCGCTGCCGATCTTGGCAAAAGCCTCCTCGAGCTGGGCCACGTCATTGTACTCGAGCACGATGGTGTCCTTGGCCACATCGGCGGGCACGCCGGCCGAGGAGGAGGCGCCGAAGGTCGCCAGGCCCGATCCGGCCTTGACCAGCAGCGCATCGGCATGGCCGTGGTAGCAGCCGTTGAACTTGATGATCTTGTTGCGGCCCGTGAAGCCGCGCGCCAGGCGCAGCGCGCTCATGCCGGCCTCGGTGCCGGAGCTGACCATGCGCACCATGTCCATGCTGGGCATGAGCTCGCGGATCTTCTCGGCCAGCACCACTTCGCGCTCGGTGGGGGCGCCGTAGCTGAAGCCTTCGAGCACGGCGGCCTGCACGGCGGCCACCACTTCGGGGTGGCCGTGGCCCAGGATCATCGGGCCCCAGGAGCCGATGTAGTCGGTGAACTGCTGCTGGTTCTGGTCCCAGAAATAGGCGCCCTGGGCGCGCTGCACAAAGCGGGGCGTGCCGCCGACGGCAGCGAAAGCGCGCACGGGGGAATTCACGCCGCCGGGGATCACGCTCTTGGCGCGTTCGAACAGGGCAATATTCAGATCAGTGTTTTGTGTCATGAGAGGGCATCACAAAGCCTTCTATAGGCTTGGTCTCGGTTTCATCGTCGGAAGACTGGTCCTCGGCGCCATCGTCTTCTTCGTCCTCGGTGGGCTGGGCCCAGAACAGGCGGTCGGGCACATAGTGGCCCATGCCGGGCCGAAAGCCCGCATCCAGGCTGTGGTCCAGGTATTCGAGCGCTTCCAGCGTGGCCGTGCCCAGGTCGTTGCCCGTGGCCAGCAGGGCCGTGAGCGCCGCGGACAGGGTGTCGCCGGCACCGGTGAAGGTGGCGTCAAACATCTCGTACTTGCTGTTGCCCAGCACGGTCTGGGCCGTGGTCAGCACATTGTCCACAAACTGGTCGGGCAGGGGGATGCCCGTCACCAGCACATAGGGCACTTCCAGCGCTTCGGCGGCCATGGCGATGTCGCGCGCCGTGGGCGGGCGGCTGTGCTCCCAGTCGGGCAGCAGCCAGCGCCACAGGGTATTGTGGTTTCCAACCAACACCGAGGTTTGAGGCAACACAAGCTCTTTGAAGGCGTCCAGATACTGGTCCAGCCGGTCTTCCTCCCACCAGGACAGGTCGGGCATGTAGCTGACGATGGGGATGTCCGGATAGTCGGAAGATATCTCGGCGATGGCCACCAGATTGTCCGGGCTGCCCGCAAAGCCCACCTTGATGGCCGCGACCGGAATGTCCTCCAGTACGGAGCGGGCCTGCTCGGTGACGGCCTCGTCGTCGAGGGCAAAGTGTTCGTAGACACGGGCCGTGTCGCGCGCATAGGCGCCGCAGGCCACGGGCAGAGCATGGCCGCCCACCGAGGAAATGGTGGCGATGTCGGCGGACAGGCCGCCGGCTCCGCAGGGGTCGCTGCTGTTGAAGATCAGCACGCAGACCGGGGCCGATTCGGCATCCGGCTCTTGGCTGACGGAACGGGTGGCGTGAGGTGTATTGGGGTTCAGTGCCATGGCGCACCCCAGTTTGCACCCGGGAATGCAAGGGTGAGGGCCGGGGTTGTGACTAGATACAATCGTTGCATTCTATGTGAAGCCCCTTTAAGCTGTGACTGACCCTAAAACCTGGATGTGTTTGACCTGTGGCTGGCTCTATAACGAGGAGCAAGGCAGCCCGGAGCATGGAATCGCGCCAAACACCCGTTGGGAAGACGTGCCCATGAACTGGACCTGTCCGGAATGCGGTGCGCGCAAAGAAGATTTCGAGATGGTGGAAATCTGAGTGCACAAGCCGCTCGTTCCAATAAAGAGAGACCTGGGAGGAATTTCACCGTGACAGCATCCAGTGCGCCCCTGCGGGTTCTGGTGGTGGATGACAGCAACACCATCCGCCGCAGCGCTGAAATCTTTCTCAAGCAAGGCGGCTACGAAGTGCTGCTGGCCGACGATGGCTTCGATGCCTTGTCCAAGGTCAACGACTATCAGCCGCAGCTCATTTTCTGCGACATTCTGATGCCCAAGCTCGATGGCTATCAGACCTGCGCCATCATCAAGCGCAATGCGCGCTTTGCGAGCACGCCCGTGGTGATGCTGTCCTCCAAGGACGGCGTTTTCGACAAGGCGCGCGGCCGCATGGTGGGCTGCCAGGACTATCTGACCAAACCGTTTACCAAAGATCAACTGCTGCAGGCCGTGGAACAGTTCGGCAAGCAGGCTGCAGGTGTGGGAGCTGCATGATGGCAATTCAAAAAGTACTGATCGTGGACGATTCCAAGACGGAGCTGATGTTTCTGAGCGATCTGCTGCAAAAGCAGGGCTTGCAGGTGCGCACGGCAGAGAACGGCGAGGAAGCCATGCTGCGCCTGGCCGAAGACAAGCCGGACCTGATCCTGATGGACGTGGTCATGCCCGGCCAGAACGGCTTTCAGCTGACCCGTGCGATTTCGCGCGATCCTCAGTACGCCAACGTGCCCATCATCATGTGCACCAGCAAGAATCAGGAGACGGACCGCGTCTGGGGCATGCGCCAGGGCGCGCGCGCCTACATCACCAAGCCCGTGGACGCGGCCGAGTTGCAGGCCAAGATCGCGGCTCTGTAAAGGCGGCGCTGCCCATGGCGAACCGCGAAGCCCTCCGAGATCTCCAATCCCGCCTGGCCGGGCGCCTGCAGGCAGCGCGCAGCGAAGGCGTCAGCGTGGCCGCCTGGCTGGCTGTGCAGGCCGGCGGCCACGACTATCTGCTGCCGCTGAATCAGTCGGGAGAAATTTTTCCCTGGACCGGCGTGCAGCCCGTCCCCTATACGCAGCCCTGGTTTCTGGGCATCGCCAATCTGCGCGGTGCCTTGATGGGGGTGGTGGATATCGCACAGCTGCTGGGCCACGGCAATGTGCGCAGCGAGCAGGAGCTGTCCGAGTGCAGCCTGCTGGCCTTCAATTCGGCACTCGAAGTCAATGCCGCCCTGCTGGTGGACCGCCTGCTGGGGCTGCGCGCCACCGATGCCTTCACCCGCACTGAGCCTGCGGCCGAAGGTGCTCCTGGTTTCTATGGCGCCATCCATGTGGATGGCACAGGCCGCCGCTGGCAGGAGTTGCAGCTGCAGCGCCTGTCGCAAACCGCCAAGTTTTTGAGCATTCGTGCTTGAGGTTTCTGGATACAGCGCTATGTCTTTTGCACAGAGAATTAACCAGTGGTTCCAACGCAAGCCCGTGGCCGCAGCGGTCAGCGACGATAACGGCATGGGCGATACCGTCGTGCAGGATATGTATGACGGCGCGCTCAACAGTGTTCAGGGCGCGCCCTCCCTCATCGACCTGGAGACGGCGAACCGCACGGACGAGCTGATCAGCCTGCCTCTGCTGGGCAAGGCCACGGTGGCCAAGCACCAGCGCACGCTGTTCACCCTGCTCGGCGGCTCGGTGCTGGCGCTGGTGATTCTGGCGGCCTGGATGCTGCGCGAGGCCAGCAACTCCAACCAGCAACTGGCAGCCACCGGCCAGGCTCTGATGCAGTCGCAGCGTCTGGCCAAGTCGGTATCCCAGGCCATGACGGGCGCAGCCGCGGCCTTCGGCGATGTGAAGGACAGCTCGGGCGTGCTGGCGCGCAATGTGCGCGCCCTGGCCGCAGGCGATTCGGATCTGGGCGTGAAGGCGGTCAGCGACGGTCTGCAGCCCCAGGTGGAAGGCATCAACACGCTGATGGAGCGCGCCGAGAAAAGCTCCGGTCTCATCATGGGTCAGCAGAAGATTCTGACCCAGGTGGGCGACGCTCTGCGCACCATCAACCGCCAGTCTTCGGACCTGCTGGAAACCGCGGAAACCATCTCCTCGCTCAAGCTGCAGCAAGGTGCGGGCGCTGCCGAAATCGCGGCCGCTGGCCAGCTGGTGATGTTGACCCAGCGTATCGGCAAGTCGGCCAACGAATTCCAGACCCTGGAAGGCGTGAGCCCCGAGGCCGTGTTCCTGCTGGGCAAGGACTTGAACTCCTTCAAGGAAATTGCCGAAGGTCTGCTGAACGGCAGCAGCGAGCTGCGCCTGCCTGCGGCACGCGACGCCCAGGTGCGCGAACAGCTGCAGGCGCTGATCAAGCAGTACGACGACACGCGCACCCAGGCCAGCGCCATTCTGGGCAATCTTCAGGGCCTGGTGTCGGCCCGTGAGGCCCAGACGGCCATCAATAACGACAGCGAACCGCTGCGCCGTCAGCTGGAGCAGCTGCAGTCCGAACTCCAGGGCGTGGGCGGTGCCAATCCCTGGCAGCTGGTCGCTCTGGCCCTGTCCGTGCTGGTGGCCCTGCTGTGCGGCGTGGGCATTTCCCGCGTGCAGCTGATGGACAGCCGCACGCGCCAGCAGGAAGCCGAACGTCACCAGGTGGATGCGCGTCTGCAGGAGCAGGAAGCCAAGCGCATCAACGACGCCAACCAGGCCGCCATTCTGCGTCTGATGAACGAGCTGCAGTCCGTGGCTGAAGGCGATCTGACCCAGGAAGCCACCGTGACCGAAGACATCACGGGCGCCATCGCCGACTCGGTGAACTACACGGTGGAAGAGCTGCGCGTGCTGGTGGGCTCGGTGCAGAACACGGTAACCCGCGTGGCCCAGACCACGGAGCAGGTGGATGCGACTTCGACGGAGCTGCTGGCCGCATCGAACGAGCAGTTGCACGAGATCCGCGAAACCGGCAAGTCGATTCTGGACATGGCCGGCCGTATCAACAACGTGTCCGCACAGGCGCAGGAATCGGCCCTGGTGGCGCGTCAGTCGCTGCAGGCCGCGGACTCGGGCCTGAAGGCCGTGCAGAACGCCATCGGCGGCATGAACTCGATCCGCGACCAGATCCAGGATACCTCCAAGCGCATCAAGCGCCTGGGCGAGTCGTCCCAGGAGATCGGTGAAATCACGGAACTGATTTCGGACATTACCGAGCAGACCAACGTGCTGGCTCTGAACGCCGCCATCCAGGCCGCCTCGGCCGGTGAAGCCGGTCGCGGCTTCTCGGTGGTGGCCGAAGAAGTGCAGCGTCTGGCCGAACGCTCGGCAGATGCCACGCGCCAGATTGCGGCCCTGGTGAAAGCCATTCAGACCGATACCCAGGACGCCGTGGCCGCCATGGAGCGCTCCACCCAGGGTGTGGTGGAGGGCGCGCGCCTGTCCGACTCCGCGGGTACCGCACTCTCTGAAATCGATAGCGTGTCGCGTCGACTGGCCGAGCTGATCGAGCAGATTTCGAGCTCCACCTCGCGCGAGGCCAATCTGGCCAACGGCGTGGCGGAAAACATCCAGCACATTTTTGCCGTGACCGAGCAGACCGGAGAAGGTACGCGCACCACGGCCCAGCAGGTGCGTGAGCTCTCCCACATGGCCGAAGAGCTGCGCCAGTCGGTGTCGCGTTTCAAGATTGCGTGATAAAGATCGCCCCCTGAGCCGCTGCGCGGCTTTTCCTGTCTCGCGAGGCGGGAGGGGAACGACGCCTTCGGCCGGGCGCCCCCGCTGCGAGGCGGTTCTTGCTTGGCATCCATCGCCTGGGGAGTGCTGCGCGCATGGCAGCATGGATAACTGATACGGACTCTTAAAGGGTTAAGGAAATTGAGCATGTCAGTGGTTGACGACTCGCCAACACGTGCAGCCCTATCTGCACCCACCGAGCAGGACCTGGGCCCCTTGGCCTGGGTGCTCGATGAAGTGCGCAAATCGCTGGAAGCGGCGACCAAGGCCGTGGGCCGCTTTGTGCGGGATGCGGATGCGGCCCGCCTGTCCGACCTGGAGACCTTGGATACTTCCGCTCTGCGCATTGCGCGCCAGCAGCTGCACCAGGCCTGCGGCGCGCTGGAGATGGTGGGAATCACGGCACCGGCCCAGGTGCTGCGCAGCATGGAAGCCGCGGTGAACCGCTTTGTGCAGCGTCCCGAGTACTGCACCCAGGAAGCGGCCTCCACCCTGGAGCGCACGCATTTTGCGCTGATGGAATATCTGGAAGCCGTGCTAGCCGGCAAGCAGGTCTCTGCGGTGGCGCTGTTTCCCCAGTATCGCGATACCCAGGCCTTGGCCGGCATCGACAAGGTGCATCCGGCCGATCTCTGGCCTGCCGAGCGCCGCGCCCGCGAGCCGCGCTGGGTCGGTTCGCTGCCCGAGCCCCTGGCCTATGGCCCGCAGGCGCGCGCCATGCTGGACGGCGTGGTGCTGCGCATGGTCAAGAGCGATGACCGCGAAGCCGCGGCCCAGATGCGCGAGCTGTGCCTGCGCTTCGCGGCCGGCCAGCCGGAGGACGTGGCCGCGCGCAGCTTTTGGAAGATTGCCGCGGCCTTCTTCGAAGGCCTGGCGCGCGGACTGATCACGGCCGACATCTATGTCAAGCGCATGGCTTCGCGCGTGCTCATGCAGTACGCCTCCATGGCCAAGGGCGACAGCCTGCCGCCCGCGCGTCTGCTGCAGGACCTGATGTTCTTCTGCGCCCAGGCCAGGCCGCGCGAGCAGGCCGGCGAAGCGCTGCGTGCGGTGCAGGATGCCTATGCCATGCACACCATGCCGCTGGTGGACTACCACGTGGCGCGCTTTGGCCGTTACGACCCATCGGTGCTGGTGCAGGCGCGCAAGCGCATTGCCACGGCCGCCGAGACCTGGTCCGCCGTGGCCGGCGGCGATCGCAGCAAGATACGTTCCATGGTCGAGCAGTTCGGTCAGGTGGCCGAATCGCTGGTCAAGCTCCAGCCGGCCAGCCATGGCCTGGCCCGCGCGCTGATCCGCGTGGCCGAGACCGTGGACCGCATCGGCGAGCCGCCCCCGGCCGAGCTGGCCATGGAAGTGGCCACGGCAGTGCTGTATCTGCAAGCCAGCTTCATGACCGGCGGGCATGAGGAGGAGGTGCAGGCGGCCCAGTCCAGCGTGCTGGTCCAGCGCCTGGATGCGGCCCTGCATGGCGCGCCGTCAGAGCCGCTCGAATCCTGGATGGAGGAGCTGTACCGCTCGGCCAGCGACCAGCAGACCATGGGCTCTGTGGTGGGCGAGCTGCGCGTGACCCTGGGCGAGGTCGAGAAGCATCTGGACCAGTACTTCCGCAATCCCATCGACGCCGCCGTGCTGGCCCCGGTGCCGGGCCAGATGGCGCAGATGCGCGGCGTGCTCATGGTGCTGGGCTTCGATCAGGCCGCCGTGGCGATGCAGCGCATGCGCGATACCGTCGAGCATCTGATCCTCGGCGAGGTGATGGAAGAAAACCGTCCCCGCATCTTCGAGAAACTGGGCAGCAGCCTGGGCGCCATGGGCTTTCTCATCGACATGCTCAGCTACCAGCGCAATATGGCGCGCAAGCTGTTCGTCTACGACGAGGAAAAGGACGAGCTGCGCCTGGTCATGGGCCACAGCCGCGTGCGCGGCGCCGAGGCCTTCCGCCCCACCGTGGACATTCCTACCGACGCCCCGGCCGCGAAAGCGCCAGTTGCTGCGCCGCCCGTCGCACAGCCCCAAGCCGCCCCCCAGGCTGCGCCGCAGCAGCCTGCCGAGCCGCCGGCCACGCCCGAACCCGCTGCTTCCCTGAGTCTGGACCCTGTGGCCGAGCTGCCCGCGGCGTTCACTTCTCTTGACGAAGAGTCGCCCCCCTGGGCCCAGACGGTGCCCGCCAGTCTCGAGGATCTGCTTCCCGCGCCTGCCGAGCCGGCTGCTGCCGGGGGGACGGCTCTGGCCGAGGCCATGGCCCAGGTGTTTGCCGACATGCAGACCGGCCAGCCCGCGGCCGAACCCGCTGCTCCCGCCCAGGGCCTGGATTTTGCTCTGGACTTCGCCGTGCCTGCAGCGTCGCCGGCCGAGCCGTCTGCGCTGCCCGACCCCGTGGCCGTGCCGCTGGAACTCGAGGCCCAGGAACTCGATGGCGACGACGAGCTGCTGTCCATCTTCCTTGAGGAAGCGCGTGAGGTGGTGAGCAACGGTCTGCAGGCCTTACGGACCCTGGCCGAAGAACCGGTCAACCTCAGCGAACAGACCACGCTGCGCCGCGCTTTCCACACGCTCAAGGGCAGCTCGCGCATGGTGGGGCTGGACGAATTTGGCGAAGCCGGATGGGCCATGGAACAGATGCTCAATGCCTGGCTGGCCGAGCAGCAGGCCATGCCCGAGCCCATGCAGGCTCTGGCCCGGGAGGCACTCCAGGCCTTCGGCACCTGGGCCGGGGATCTGGAAGCCCATCAGGCCCAGAACTGGTCGGCAACGCCATTCCGTGCGGCCGCGGATGCCATGCGTCTGCAGGGCGAACGCGCCGAAGTGGCCCTGGTGCCGCGCCGCGGCGCGCGTACCGACGCTTCGTCGGAAATCCCGTCCGAGCCGCACGGCGAACCGCAGCTGCCGGCCGATCTCCCGGTGGCCGAACCGGCCGCCGAGCTGTCGTCCGAGACGCCTGCCGAAGCCCGGTCCGAGCCCGAGCTTGAAACCGTTGCAGAGCCGGTTGCGCTTGATCTGCCGGACCTGGACTGGCCGCAGGATCTCGCAGCGCCGCAGCCCGAGGCCGAGGTACAGCCGCCGGCAGACTTCGCCATGCCGGCACTGGAGTTCCCGCAGGAGCCCGAGCCGCTGGAGCCACCGCTTGCCGCGGCCGCCGAAGAGGTCCAGGAGCTGGACTTTGCGGCCTTCGAGGCCGCCATGCGCGACAGCGAGCAGGCAACGCTGGAGACCGGCACGGAGGCCGAGGCCAGCGCAGCGCCGGCGGCCGACCACGAGCTGCAAAACGCTGCCGGGTTCGCCGCCTCCGAGGAGTCCGTCCAGACCCCGGCTCTGGCCGAGTTGCCCGAAGCGAGCAGCGACGACGGCTACAAGATCATCGACGGCCTGCGCATCAGTGCGCCGCTGTACAACGTCTATCTGAATGAGGCCGACGAATGGTCGGCCAAGCTGGACGGCGTGCTGCAGCAGTGGCGGCAGGAGCCGAGCGGCCCGATCCCGGATGGCGCGATCGCGCTCTCGCATTCGCTGGCCGGCAGCTCGGGCACCGTGGGCTTCAAGGCCCTGTCCGACCTGGCCCGCCTGCTCGAGCATGCGCTGCTGCATCTGCAACCCCAGGGCTGGGCCGACGAGGAACAGATCCGCCAGAGCCTCGAGGCCTCAGACGAAATCCGCCGGCTGCTGCACCAGTTTGCGGCAGGCTTTCTCAAGACGCCGCTGGCCAGCGTGGAAGAGGCGCTGCGCGCCATTCTGGACACGGAAATCGTCGCTGCCGAACAGCCCGAGCCGACGCCCGACGAGGCGCTGCTGGCCCCCGATACCGTCTGGCCGGCCGTGGAACTATCGGAGCAGCCCGTCGACCCCAAGGATCTGCCGCTGGACTTCGGCGCCGAAGCCGCACACGAGCAGCCCGAACCACTGCCTGCCGAGGCCGAGCCGGCCGTCCAGCCCCTGGTTTCGCCCGAACCTTCGGCCGATCAGCTGCTCGAGGCCGCCGAGCCTGCGGCATTGCAGGCGCCGTACTCGCTGCTGCCGGCCAGCAGCCTGGCCCAGGAGGCCGAGCTGCAGCGCCGCATCGACGAAGCGATTGCGCTGGCCGTGCATGCGGACGGCGACGAGGACGATATCGATGTGCTGGACCAGGTCGATCCCGATCTGTTCCCCATCTTCGAGGAAGAGGCCATAGAGCTGCTGCCCAAGCTGGGCGCCGCGCTGCGCCGCTGGCATGGCCGGCCCGCGCTGGACGAGGCGCGCAGCGAGGTTCTGCGGGCCTTGCACACGCTCAAGGGCAGTGCGCGTCTGGCCGGAGCCATGCGCATGGGCGAAATGGCCCACCGGCTGGAGTCGGCCGTGGAGCGCGTGGACCAGGAAAAGCCCACGGCCGAAGGCATAGAGCCCCTGCTGGGCAGCTTTGACGCGCTGCAAGCCAGCTTCGACGTGCTGCGCATGGCGGGCGAGCAGCAGCCCGAGCAGCCGCTGGCGCAGCTCGAAGACGGCCTGGCCCAGGCGCCGCTGCATCTGACGGCCGCCGCGGCCGAGGATTCGACAGCGGCCGCAAGCACCGCGGCCCAGGCCGAGGATGCGGCGATCACGGCGCCGGTTCTGGCACCGGCGCCGGTGCAGCCGCGCGCCTCGTCGCAGCAGACGGTGCGCGTGCGTGCCCAACTGCTGGACCGCCTGATCTCGCAGACCGGCGAGGTGCTGATTTCCCGCTCGCGCGTGGATTCGCGCGTGGCCCAGGCGCGCAGCGCCCTGAACGATCTGACGGGCAATCTCGAACGCCTGCGTGCCCAGCTGCGCGATATCGAGGTGCAGGCCGAAAGCCAGATGCAGTCGCGCCTGGCCCTGTCCAAGGACACGGCCGCGGGCTTCGATCCGCTGGAGTTCGACCGCTTCACGCGGGTGCAGGAGCTCACGCGCATGATGGCCGAGTCGGTCAACGACGTGGCCACGGTGCAGCGCAATCTGCAGCGCGATCTGGCTGCGGCCGAAGACGATCTGGTGGCCCAGGGCCGTCAGGCGCGCGATCTGCAGCGCGACCTGCTGCGCACGCGCATGGTGGAGTTCGACTCCTTTGCCGAACGCCTGTACGCCGTGGTGCGCCAGACCTCCAAGGAGATGGGCAAGCAGGTGCGCCTGAACATTCTGGGCGGCACCATCGAAATGGACCGCGGCATGCTCGAGCGCATGATGCCGGCCTTCGAGCACCTGCTGCGTAACTGCGTGGCCCACGGCATCGAGTCGCCCGAGCAGCGCCAGGCGCTGGGCAAGCCCGTGATCGGCACCATCGAGATCATCCTGAGCCAGGAGCGCAACGACGTGGCGCTGTCGGTGGAGGATGACGGCGCGGGCCTGAGCCTGGAGCGCATTCGCGCCAAGGCCGTCGGCCTCAAGCTCTGGCCGCAAGACCAGGCCATGGGCATGGAGGATGCGGGCCGCCTGATCTTCGAGCCGGGCTTCAGCACTGCCACCGAGGTGACGGGCGTGGCCGGGCGCGGCATAGGCATGGACGTGGTGCGCTCCGAAGTGAACGCGCTGGGCGGCCGCATCGAAACCCATTCCGAGGAGGGCCGCGGCAGCGCCTTCCGCCTGGTGCTGCCGCTGACCACGGCCGTGACCCAGGTGGTGATGCTGCGCATGGGCTCCATCTCCATGGGCGTGCCCGCCAATCTGGTGGAAATCGTGCGCCGCGTGCCGGTGGAGACGCTGGAATCCGCATACCGCGCGCAGGAGTTCCATGACGGCAGCGAAGTCATGCCCTTCTACTGGGCGGGTGCGCTGTGGCAGGCCTCGCTGCGCAGCGACGAGAACCTGGGCCGCACGCGTCCCGTGGTCATCGTGCGCAGTGCCTCGCAGCGCGTGGCCCTGCATGTGGATGAAGTGCTGGGCAACCAGGAAGTGGTGATCAAGAACCTGGGCTCGCAGCTCTCGCGCCTGCCGGGCCTGACCGGCATGTCCGTGCTGCCCTCGGGCGCCGTGGTGCAGATCTACAACCCCGTGGCTCTGGCCAACGTCTATGGCGACAGCGTGCGCGCCATGCTGGCCCAGGCCGAGCAGGACCTGGCCGAAGGCGCGCAGGCGGCGCAGGCCGCGGGCAGCGGCCTGCTGGGCGCCGACGGCGCGCAGACCACGGTGCCCCTGGTGCTGGTGGTGGACGACTCCATCACCGTGCGCCGCGTCACCCAGCGCCTGCTGCAGCGCGAAGGCTACCGCGTGGCCCTGGCCGCCGACGGGCTGCAGGCCATGGAGCGCCTGCAGGACGAGCGCCCGACCATTGTGCTGTCGGACATCGAAATGCCGCGCATGGACGGCTTCGATCTGCTGCGCAATATCCGCGCCGACCACCAGCTCGCAGGCCTGCCCGTGATCATGATCACCTCGCGCATTGCCCAGAAGCACCGCGAAATGGCCAGGGAGCTGGGCGCCAACCACTATCTGGGCAAGCCTTACTCGGACGAGGAGCTGCTGGGCCTGATCCAGCACTATGCGCTGCAGCGCAGCGGCCCTGCGCCCGAGAGCAACCCTCTGAGCGGCCCCGCGGCCGACGAACCGGCGGTGGCTGCCGAGTAAGCGCTGCTACTGAAAACAAAGCGGCTTGCGCCGGTTTTGAGTGGATTTCAGATACGAACCTGTCTGAAACCATTTGAGAGCCAGCGCAAGCCGCTTCTTTTTCAGGACTTCGGTTTGAGAATGCCGTAGCGCGCCAGCGTTTTCTCGCGCGCGGCCGCATGCTCCACCACCGGGTACGGGTAGCTGTGGCCAAGGCTGATGCCGGCCTCGGCCAGCTCCAGCGGCCTGGCCAGCCAGGGCGCATGGCGCAGCCCGGGCGCCAGCCGCGCGACTTCGGGCACATAGCGCGCGATGAAACGGCCCTCGGGGTCGAATTTCTGGCTCTGGGTGACGGGGTTGAAGATGCGGAACCAGGGCTGGGCATCGCAGCCCGTGGAGGCCGCCCACTGCCAGCCGCCGTTATTGGCCGCCAGGTCGAAGTCGTTGAGCTGTTCGGCAAACCAGGCCTCGCCGCGGCGCCAGTCAATGCCCAGATCCTTGACCAGAAAACTGGCCGCGACCATGCGCAGCCGGTTGTGCATATAGCCGCTGCTGCTGAGCTGGCGCATGGCCGCATCCACCAGCGGGTAGCCGGTACGGCCCTCGCACCAGGCGGCAAACAGCGCCTCGGCCTCGGGTCCGGTTTCCCAGGCAATCGCGTCATAGGCCGGCTTGAAGCTGCGCTCCACCACATGCGGGTGGTGGGCCAGGATCTGGAAATAGAAATCGCGCCAGATCAGCTCCGACAGCCAGGTCGCCGCAGCTTCGCGTGCCTGGGCGTCCCAATCCTCGCGCTGCATGGATTCGTGGGCGATGCGGGCCAGCTCGCGTATCGACACCGTGCCGAAGCGCAGATGCACGCTGAGGTAGCTGGGCCCCTTGAGGGCTGGATAGTCGCGCGCCGTCTTGTACTGCGGCAGGCGCGGCAGAAAGTCGGCCAGCAGCCGGCGCGCGCCGCCGATGCCCGTGGGCAGGCGCAGGCCGTTCAGCGTGCCCGGCGCAAAGCCCAGCTCGGCAGCCGTGGGAATAGGGCGGCGCTCGGCTTCGGGGCGATCCGCGAGCTTGGTCCGCAGATCGCGCTCGCTGGGGTAGCTGGAGAGATAAAAGGGCGTGATCTTGCGCAGCCAGGCATTCTTGTAGGGCGTGAAGACCGAAAACGGCGACAGGCTCTGGGTCAGCACCTCGTCGCGCGCGAAGATACGGTGGTCCTTGAAGCGCAGCAGCAACTGCCCCTGGGATTGGAGGCTGCGTTCCACCTGGGCGTCGCGGGCGAGGGCTGAGGGTTCGTCGTCGTCGTTGCAGAACACGGCGGCCGCATCCAGCTGCTGGGCCAGGGCCGGGATGATGTGCTGCGGCAGGCCGCGGCGCGTGATCAGCCCGGCTTCGGGGCGGCCCGCGGCGCTGCGCAGCGCCTGGTCCAGCTCGGTCAGGCTCTGGCAGATGAATTCCACGCGCCGGTCCGCCTGGGGCAGGCCGCCGAGGATGGAGTCGTCGAAAACAAAGACGCAGTACAGCTTTTCACATTGTTGCAATGCGTGATAAAGGGCCGCGTTATCGGCCAGGCGCAGGTCGCGCCGGAACCAGATCAAGCCCACAGGGTAAGAAGGAGTCATGGATCGCCGGTAAAATCGCAGCATGTCTGCAGAATCTGCGCCTATCAACTTGACGCACCACTTCCTGATTGCCATGCCCGGTCTGGAAGATGAGTCGTTTTCGCGCAGTGTGGTTTACCTGTGCGAGCACAGCGAGCGTGGCGCGCTCGGTCTGATTATCAACAAGCCCTCCAAGCTCAGCCTGCAAGGCCTGCTGCAGAAAGTGGATTTGGGCCTCAAGCGCGAGGATTTGCGCAACGAGCAGGTGTTTAGCGGCGGTCCGGTGCAGACCGATCGCGGCTTTGTGCTGCACGAGCCCATGCTGATCGAAGGCGCGCCCGAGAACGAATCGGCCTATGCCTCGACCATGACCATTCCCGGCGGGCTGGAGATGACCACATCCAAGGATGTGCTCGAAGCGCTGTCGGATGGGGCCGGTCCCAGGCGCGTGCTGGTCACGCTGGGCTATTCCTCCTGGGACGAGGGCCAGCTCGAATCCGAGATCGGCGAAAACGCCTGGCTGACCGTGGAAGCCGACCCCGAGGTGATCTTCAACACCCCGGTGGAAGAGCGTTACGACCGCGCCCTGGGCCTGCTGGGCCTGCAGCGCTGGATGCTGTCTCCCGAAGCGGGGCGCGCATGAGCGATATTTCTTCTTCCAACAAGGCCGCCGATGCGGCCTTTTCCTCGACTTTTTCCTCGGCCGAAAATGCGGGCGCCAAGCCTGCGGCCGCTCCGGTACCGCAAAAGCCCGAGGTGCCTGCGTATTTCCAGCAGTTCCTGGGCTTTGACTTCGGCATCAAGCGCACCGGCTGTGCCTCGGGCAACCGCGTGCTGGGCGGCGCCAGCCCCTTGCCGACCATCAAGGCCGAGGGCGCGGAGGCGCGGCTCGCGGCCGTGGACAAGCTGATCCGCGAGTGGCAGCCCCAGGCGCTGGTGATAGGCGTGCCCTACCATCCCGACGGCGCGGCGCACGAGAACACGGCGCGCGCGCTGAAATTCGGCCGTCAGCTCAGAAGCCGCTTCAAACTGCCGGTGTACGAGGTGGACGAGCGCTACAGCACGACGGAGGCCCTGGCGGGCGGCGCACGCGACGCCGACGCGGCTTCGGCCTGCATCATTCTTGAACAGTTTTTGAGGAGTCTCCCATGAGTGAAACCATTGCCGGCCAGGGCAGCCTGATCCTGGATGCCGAAGCCCTGTATAGCGAACTGCTGCGCGGCGTGCAGCGCCTCATGGGACCCAATACGCGCCTGGCCGGCATCACCTCGGGCGGCGCCTGGCTGGTGGAGCGCCTGCACAAGGACCTGAACCTCAAGGGCAAGCCCAGCGTGCTGTCCTCGGCCCTGCACCGCGACGACTTCGCCCAGCGCGGCATGGCCACCAGCGCCCAGACCCAGATCGGCTTCGACGTCAATGGCGCCGATATCCTGGTGCTCGACGATGTGCTCTACACGGGCCGCACCGTGCGCGCCGTGCTCAACGAACTCTATGACTACGGCCGCCCCGCCAGCGTGCGGCTGGCCGTGCTGGTGGACCGGGGCGGGCGCGAGCTGCCCATCCAGGCCGACTTTGCCGCAGCGCGCGTGGCGCTGCCGGCCGACCGCTCCCTGGCGCTGGCGCGCGACGAGGGCGGTGTGTTCCATTTCCGTATCCAAGAGGCCTGATCGTGCTGTACAAGCGCAACCCCCAACTCAACAAGAACGGCGAGCTGATCCACCTGCTCTCCACCGAAGGGCTGTCCAAGGACATCCTGACCCAGATCCTCGACACGGCCAGCAACTTCGTCAGCGTCAACGACCGCGAAGTCAAGAAGGTGCCGCTGCTGCGCGGCAAGAGCGTGTTCAATCTGTTCTTCGAGAACAGCACGCGCACCCGCACCACCTTCGAGATCGCGGCCAAGCGCCTCTCGGCCGACGTGTTCAACCTCGACATCGCGCGCAGCTCGGCCAGCAAGGGCGAGACCCTGCTGGACACCATAGACAACCTCTCGGCCATGGCCGCCGACATCTTTGTCGTGCGCCACAGCGAGTCGGGTGCTCCCTATCTGATCGCCAAGCATGTGGCCCCCCATGTGCATGTGGTCAATGCCGGCGACGGCCGCCATGCCCACCCCACCCAGGGTCTGCTGGACATGTACACCATCCGCCACTACAAGCAGGATTTCTCCAATCTGCGCGTGGCCATCGTGGGCGACGTGCTGCACTCGCGCGTGGCGCGCTCGGACATCCATGCGCTGACCACGCTGGGTGCTGCAGAAGTGCGTGTTGTCGGCCCCCGCACCCTGGTGCCTGCCGATATGGCCAGCATGGGCGTGCGCGTGTTCCACAACCTCGAAGAGGGCATCAAGGACTGCGACGTCATCATCATGCTGCGCCTGCAGAACGAGCGCATGAGCGGCGCGCTGCTGCCTTCGAGCCAGGAATACTTCAAGAGCTTCGGCCTGACCGAAAAGCGCCTGGAGCTGGCCAAGCCCGATGCCATCGTCATGCACCCCGGCCCCATCAACCGCGGCGTGGAGATCGACTCCGCCGTGGTGGACGGCCCGCAGGCCGTGATCCTGTCGCAGGTGACCTTCGGCATCGCCGTGCGCATGGCGGTCATGTCCATCGTCGCGGGTAACGAAGCCTGATGGAGCATCAGGCCATCCCCCTGAGCGGCTGCGCCGCTTCCCCCTTCTCTCGCAGCGCTGCTGCGGGAAGGGGGACGACGCCCTCGCCTGGGCGGCCCCGCCGCGAGGCGGCTCTTGCTCGGTGTCCCTGGCTTGGGGTGTGGCGGTTTCGAAAGTAATGTACATATTTATAGCTGCTAGCGCTTATGGGATAAGGGCTCGTGGCCAATTTGGTGCCAAACCATGAAGATTCTGATTCGCAATGGCCGGGTGATGGACCCGGCACGAGGTTTCGACCAGCAGGCCGATATCGCCATCGCCGGCGGCAAGATTGCCGCCATCGGCTCCGTGCCCGTCGATTTCGGCGCCGAGCGTGAAATCGATGCCCAGGGCTGCTGGGTGCTGCCCGGTCTGGTCGATCTGGCCGTGCGCCTGCGCGAGCCCGGCCACGAGCACGAGGGCATGCTGCAGTCCGAAATGGCGGCTGCCGCAGCCGGCGGCGTGACCAGCCTGGTCTGTCCGCCCGACACCGACCCCGTGCTCGACGAGCAGGGCCTGGTGGAAATGCTCAAGTTCCGTGCCGAGAAGCAGCACAGGTCGCGCCTGTTCCCCATGGGCGCGCTGACCGTGGGCCTCAAGGGCGAGACGCTGACCGAGATGGCTGAGCTGACCGAGTCCGGCTGCGTGGCCTTCGGCCAGGCCGATGTGCCGCTGTCCAGCATCACCACGCTCAGCCGTGCGCTCAGCTACGCCAACACCTTTGGCTACGCCGTGTGGCTGCGCCCGCAGGACAAGGATCTGGGCAAGGGCGTGGCGGCCAGCGGTGCGCTGGCGACTCGCATGGGCCTGGCCGGGGTTTCCGTGGCGGCCGAGACGATTGCGCTGCACACCATCTTCGAGCTGATCCGCGGTTCGCAGACCCGGGTTCACCTGTGCCGCATCTCCAGCGCCGCCGGCGTGGAGCTGGTGCGCCGCGCCAAGGCCGAAGGCCTGAACGTGACGGCCGACGTGTCCATCAACTCGCTGCTGCTGACCGAAAACGATATCGGCTACTTCGACAGCAGCGCTCGCGTGGTGCCCGTGCTGCGCCAGCAGCGCGACCGCGAGGCGCTGTCTGCCGCACTGGCCGACGGCACGATCGACGCGCTGGTCTCCGACCACTGCCCGGTGGACGAAGACGCCAAGGTGCTGCCTTTTGCCGAGGCCGAGCCCGGCGCCACCGGTGTGGAGCTGCTGCTGTCCGTGGCCATCAAATGGAGCCGCGAGCAGAACGTGCCGCTGGGCCGTGCGCTGGCCGCCGTCACTTCGGCGCCTGTGGCCGTGCTGGGCCAGGCTCTGGGCGAGCAGCAGGCGCTGCTGGGCCAGCTCAAGGAGGGCGGCGTAGCCGATCTGTGCATCGTGGACCCGGATGCCGAATGGACGGTGGCGCCCAAGGCCTTGACCAGCCAGGGCAAGAGCACGCCTTTCAACGGCTACGAGCTGCCGGGCCGTGTGCGCTGCACGCTGGTCGACGGCCGGGTAGCCTTTGAAACCACCCTCTGAGACGCCTTCCCCCTGAAGGGGGACGGCATCCCCGCTGCGGTGCGGCCGGCTCAGGCCCTTGCTCGATGTCTCTGGCCTGGGCCGTGCCGGGTGTATTTGCCGCGGCGCGTATAGAGCGCGGCAGAGCAACGGAGTTTTTTCGAATGATGGCAAACGGTCTGCGCAAAATCAAAACCAGCCTGCGTGCTGTCTGGCGGGGCGCGCGCCTGCTGGCGCATCTGCTCAAGGGCGCGTGGATCGTGGCTTTCCGCTTTCCGCGGCTGCATTACTGGCAGCAGCACGAGCATGTGCAGGCCTGGGCCGCGACCCTGCTGGTGCGCGCCGGAGTGCAGCTGGAGATCCGGGGCGAGCCGCCCGCCAAGGGGCCGGTGCTGCTGGTCAGCAACCATATTTCCTGGCTCGACATCCCCTTGCTGCATGCGGCGCGCCACTGCCGCTTCATCTCCAAGTCCGACGTCAAGGGCTGGCCCATCATAGGCACGCTGGCCACGGCCGCGGGCACGCTCTATATCCAGCGCAGCTCGCGCCGCGATGCGCGGCGCATGGTCTCGGCCATGGAGGAGGCTTTCAAGCGCGGCGAAATCCTGGCCGTGTTTCCCGAAGGCACGACCAGCGACGGCCGCGAGCTGCTGAGCTTCCACTCCAATCTGCTGGAGGCCGCGGTGCTCTGCGAGGCGCCGGTGCTGCCCGTGGGCCTGCGCTTTGTCGACGGCGCCACCGGCGAGACCAGCTACGCGGCCACCTATGTGGGCGACGAAACCTTGCTGGGCTCGATCTGGCGGGTGCTCAGCTCGGAGCAGCTGGTGGCCGTGGTGCATTACGGCGAGACCGAAACCGCACAGGGCCGCGACAGGCGCATCTGGTCCAGGGATCTGCGTTCCGAGGTGGACAGGCTGCGCCAGAGCTAGGCCGCAGCCCAGGCATTCCTGCAGGCGCGAAACCCGTGTAGGCTGCGCGCATGCATGCCAGAGTCCTGCGCTATCTAGACGAAGTGGTCCGCCGCGGCTCCATCCGCAAGGCGGCCGAACATCTGCATGTGGCACCCACGGCCGTGAACCGGCAGATCCTCGATCTCAAGATCCGCTGATTCTGCCGGTGCCGGCCCTGACCATACGCAGTCTGCTCAACGAAGCCTTCGCGCGCAGTGCCATCGAGGTCACGCCGGTAGCCGAGTCCACCTCCATGGCCTTGATACAGCGCTTGGTCATGCTGGGCGAGGGCATTGCCCTGCTCAATGCGCTGGATGTGCTTGAGGAGCTTGAGGAGCTTGAGCGCGGCTCGCTCAGTTTCGTGCCTCTGCGCGATGCGCATCTGCAGCGCCAGACCCTGGTGCAGTTCGTGCGCAAGGGCGCGGAGCTGAGTGCCGCTGCGGCACTCATGGCGGCAAGCATCGAATCCGCGCTGGCGCGGCTCTTCGCCAGAAAACACTGATTCTCTGCTGTCCACATTTTGTGGACATGGTTGGCGCAATTCAACGCTATCGCGCGCTTGGGGGCCTCTCTAGACTGGCGCTTCTTGTTTAGAGAGAAAGAAACCCATGACCCTGATTGCCCTGAATGCCGATGTACTGGTCACCATGGATGCGCAGCGCCGCGAGATCAAAGGCGGTGCGCTGGTGGCCGACGGCCCCGCCGTGCTGTGGGTGGGCGCCACGGCCGAGCTGCCGGCGCAGTACCGCCGCATGGCCGACGAGGGCCAGGCGCGCGTGCTGGACATGCGCGGCAAGGTCGTGACCCCGGGCCTGGTCAACACCCACCACCACATGTACCAGAGCCTGACGCGCGCCGTGCCCGCGGCCCAGGACGCCGAGCTGTTCTCTTGGCTGCAGAACCTCTACATGCTGTGGTCGCACCTGACGCCCGAGATGATCCATGTCTCGACCCAGACCGCCATGGCCGAGCTCATGCTGTCGGGCTGCACCACGACCAGCGATCACCTGTACCTGTTTCCCAATGGCTCGCGCCTGGACGACTCCATCGCCGCCGCGCAGCAGATGGGCATGTGCTTTCACGCGGCGCGCGGCTCCATGAGCCTGGGCCGCAGCAAGGGCGGCCTGCCGCCCGATGTGGTGGTGGAGGAGGAAGAGGCCATTTTGCGCGACAGCCTGCGCCTGATCCAGCAATACCACGACGGCTCGCGCCACTCCATGCTGCGCGTGGTGCTGGCGCCATGTTCGCCGTTCTCGGTGACGCGCGATCTGATGCGCGAATCGGCCGTGCTGGCACGCGCCCACGGCGTATCGCTGCACACCCACCTGGCCGAGAACGACAACGACGTGGCCTTCTCGCGCGAGAAGTTCGGCCTGACTCCGGCGCAATACGCCGAGGACCTGGGCTGGGTGGGTCGCGACGTCTGGCATGCACACTGCGTCAAGCTCGACCCCGAAGGCATTGCTCTGTTTGCGCGCACCGGCACCGGCGTGGCGCACTGCCCGTGCTCGAATATGCGCCTGGCCTCGGGCATTGCGCCCATCCGCAGCATGCGCGACGCCGGCGTGCCCGTGGTCCTGGGCGTGGACGGCAGCGCATCGAACGATGGCGCCCACATGCTGGGCGAAGCGCGCCAGACCATGCTGCTGCAGCGCGTGGGTTACGGCCCGGCGGCCATGAGTTCCCGCGAGGTGCTGGAGATCGCCACGCTGGGCGGCGCGCGCGTGCTCAATCGCGACGACATCGGCGCGCTGGCGCCCGGCATGTCGGCCGACTTCGTGGCCTTCGACATGGAGGACGTGGCCTATGCGGGCGCCGGCCACGACCCCGTGGCGGCGCTGGTGTTCTGCACGCCAGCCAATGTGTCCAGCAGCGTCATCAACGGCCGCGTGGTGGTCGAGGACGGCCGCCCAGCTTCATCACCACCACGCTGCTTTCGCTGCAGCACCTGCTCGCCGCCCTGGGCGGCATCATCGCCGTGCCGCTGGTGTTCGGCGGTGCGCTCAAGCTGCCGGCCGACCAGATCGTGGCCCTGGTCAATGCGGCGCTGCTGGGCTCGGGCATCGTCACCATCATCCAGTGCCGCGGCGTGGGGCCGGTCGGCATACGCCTGCCCTGCGTGATGGGCACGAGCTTCGCCTTTGTCGGCGCGGGCATCAGCGTGGGGCTGGAGCACGGCGTGCCCGGCATCCTGGGGTCCTCGCTCGTGGGCTCGCTGGTGATGATCGTCGGCAGCTTTTTCATGCCGGTGATCCGCCGCTTCTTCCCGCACACCGTGACCAGCGTGGTCGTGACCATGATCGGCCTGTCGCTCACCCCCGTGGCCGTGGACTGGGCGGCGGGCAGCGTGGGCAGCGGCGGCTATGGTGCCGTGGGCAATCTGGCGATTGCCGGCTTTGTGCTGGCGCTGGTGATCGGCTTTGTGCAATGGGGCAAGGGCGTGGTCTCGGCATCGGCCGTGGTGCTGGGCATTGCCTGCGGCTATCTGCTGTGCCTGGCTCTGGGCCTGATCGACTTCACCCGGGTGCGCGAGGCGCCGATCTTCGCGATTCCCCAGCCGCTGCATTTCGGCATGAGTTTCCCGGTGTCGGGCATCGTCGCCATGTCCATCGCCTTTCTCGTGACCATCGTCGAGACCACCGGCACCTTCATGGCCCTGGGTGCGGCCACGCAGACGCCGATCCGCGGCAAGCGCCTGGCCAGCGGCATGCTGTGCGACGGCGTGGGCTCGGCCTTTGCCGCCGTGATGTCCAGCCCGCCGGTCTCCACCTTCGCGCAGAACGTGGGCGTGGTTTCGCTCACCGGCGTGGCCAGCCGCCATGTGGTGATGCTGACCGGCGTGATGCTGCTGCTGGCCGGCCTGTTTCCGGTGCTGGGCGCGCTGGTGGTGACGATTCCCCAGCCCGTGCTTGGCGGTGCGGGCCTGATGATGTTCGCCATGATCATCTTGGCAGGCATCCGCATGCTCAGCAGCTGCGAGCATTCGCGCCGCAGCAGCCTGATCATCGCGGTCTCGCTGGGCTGCGGCCTGGCGGTGACGGTGCGCCCCGATCTCCTGTCCAAGATGCCGGCCTTTGTGCGTGAGGTCTTCGGCTCGGGCATCACCGTGGGGGCTTTGGTGGCCGTGGGCCTGAACCTGCTGCTGCCGGGTCGTGAAGTGGACGCGCACGAAGAAGACGAGGAGGGCGCTGCCGCCGGTCCCGTCGCCGCCTCGGCGTCCGCTGCATAAGCCGCGGTTGAACAGGGCTGCGCGCAGTGCAGCGAATACACTGCGCGCATGACTACCGCCCCCACACTTCGCAACGACATCACCATCTTCCACAACAACCGCTGCAGCAATTCGCGCGGTGCGTTGGCCCTGCTGCGCGAGCATGGCATCGAGCCCCAGATCGTGGACTACATCGCCACGCCGCTGACGGCGCCCGAGCTGGCGGAGCTGATCGAGCACCTGGGTGTGCCCGTGCGCGATCTGCTGCGCACCAAGGAGGCCGAGTACAAGGCTCTGGACCTGGACCAGGCCGGCGTGAACGATGCCCAGCTCATCGCCGCCGTGGCGGCCCACCCGGTGCTGCTCAACCGCCCCATCGTGGTCACGCCCAAGGGCGCCAGGCTGTGCCGCCCGCCCGAGCTGGTGCTGGAGCTCATCTGAGCTCGACAGCACGGCATGCATAGGCCTTGCAGGCCTTGTGCAGCAATTGACTGCTGCTCCTGTGTTTAGGATTTCCGAAGAAAATTCGTGGCTCTAAGTCTGGCCTAAGTGTGGTATTTCACACTTGCTTTCAACGTCACCCATGCGGTGTTTCTTTGAAAGGTTTGCCATGAATACACTTTTGTCCACTCCCCGCAGGCTGGTACTGGCTCTGGTGGCTGCTGGCGCCATCGGCGCGCTGGGCGCCACCGGCGCCGGCCTGGTCGGCGTGCGCAGCGAGGTCCATGCCCAGGCCGCGGCCCCCGCGGTGCTGGCGCAGCCCGCGGCCATGAACCTGCCTTCGGTGAATGCTCCCAATTTTGCGGATATCACGGCACGCAACGGCGCGGCCGTGGTCAATATCAGCGTGGTCGGCACCTCGCGCTCCATGGGCGACGACGAGGGCGATGACGCCAGCGAGCGCCAGGGTTCGCGCCAGGCGCCGCAGGGCATGGATCCCGACGATCCCTTCTTTGAATTCTTCCGCCAGTTCGGCCTGCCCGGAACCGGGCCGCGCGCCCAGCAACCCGATACGCCCATGCGCGGCGAAGGCTCGGGCTTCATCGTCTCCAGCGATGGCGTGATCCTGACCAATGCCCACGTGGTGCATGGCGCCAAGGAGGTGACGGTCAAGCTCACCGACCGCCGCGAGTTCAACGCCAAGGTGCTGGGCCAGGACCCCAAGACCGATGTGGCCGTGCTCAAGATCAATGCCAAGGGACTGCCCACGGTCAAGCTCGGCCAGACCTCGAATCTGCGCGTGGGCGACTGGGTGCTGGCCATAGGTTCGCCGTTCGGCTTCGAGAACAGCGTGACGGCCGGCGTGGTCAGCGCCAAGGGTCGCTCGCTGCCCGATGACTCCTTCGTGCCCTTCCTGCAGACCGACGTGGCCATCAATCCCGGCAACTCGGGCGGCCCGCTGTTCAATGCGCAGGGCGAGGTGGTGGGCATCAACAGCCAGATCTACACGCGCTCGGGCGGCTACCAGGGCGTGTCGTTCGCGATTCCCATCGAGGTGGTCACGCGCGTGCAGCAGCAGATCCAGTCCACGGGCCGCGCCCAGCATGCCAAGCTGGGCGTGAGCGTGCAGGAGGTCAACCAGGCATTTGCCGACTCCTTCAAGCTCGACAGGCCTGAAGGTGCGCTGGTGGCCAGCGTAGAAAAGGGCGGGCCCGGGGCCAAGGCCGGACTCGAGCCTGGCGACGTGGTGCGCAAGGTCGATGGCACGCCCATCGTCGGCTCCGGGGATTTGCCGGCCTATATCGGCCAGGCCATGCCCGGCCAGAAAGTGACGCTGGACATCTGGCGCAAGGGCCAGGCCCGCACGCTGACGGCCACCCTGGGTGACGCCAGCGACAAGACGGCCAAGGTGGCCAAGAGCGCGCCCGATGCCGACAAGGGCAAGCTGGGCCTGGCGCTGCGCCCGCTGCAGCCCGAGGAGAAAAAGCAGATCGGCGTTGACTCCGGTCTGCTCGTGGCCCAGGCCAGCGGTCCGGCCGCAGCGGCCGGCATTGCCCGGGGCGATGTGCTGCTGTCCATCAACGGCGCTCCCGCAGGCAATATCGACGAGGTACGGGCGGCCGTGGCCAAGGCCGACAAGACGGTGGCCGTGCTGATCTGGCGCGATGGCAACAAGATTTTTGTGCCCGTGCGCCTGAACTGAGACCCTGCCGCGCGAGAAAACCGCATCCGCTCCGGGTGCGGTTTTTTTTGATCTGCGCGATTGATATGAAACAGAAATTGCCTGAAAGAATTGGTTGCAGGCGGGCTTTTCCTCATGAAATTGTCACATTTTTTTGGTAAGAAATTTGTATATATGTAATGCTAGACTGCCGCCCTAACGCGTCCGCTCGTCTGAATGATGGGTCTTGTCGTCGAATCATGTGATTTGGCGGCACTGCGGCGCGACCACAAACCAGCCATGGCCGCCTGCCGCGCCTGGCGTCGCGAGGGAGGCGCTCTTGGAACAGCAACACAGTCTGCAGGTCAGGAACCTGGGAGCCTCCTATGGTCCGCGCGTCATCTTGGCCGAGCTGGACTTTGTGCTGCCGCGCCTGGGCGTGAGCGCTTTGCTGGGGCCCGCAGGCACCGGCAAGTCCACTCTGCTGCGCACCCTGGCCGGTCTCAATGCCGGCAACCCCCGCTTTCGCTGCTGGGGCGAGATCCTTCAGGCAGGGCAGGCGCTGGCCATGCCTCCGGATGCGGAGCGCTCCCGGGGCCTGCCGCGCCTGGTACAGCAGCATGCGCGGCTCATGCGCGCCAACACCCTGGATGCCCTGATCGAGATGGTGCGCGGCACCGAGTCCCGTTCTCCGCTGCAATGGCGTCACTGGGCCACGGAGCAGCTGCAGGCCTACGGCTTTGCCGAGCTGGCCCAGGTGCTGGATAGTCCGACCATGTTGCTCAGCAGCGTGCAGCAGCGCGCCGTGGCCATCTTGCGCGAGGCCTGGGCCAGGCCCGCCGTGCTGCTGGTGGACGAGCCCACGGCCGATCTGGAAGGCTATGAGGCGTATCTGCTGCTGGATGTGCTCAAGCAGGCGGCGCACCACAGCAGCGTGTTGCTGGTGACCCATCAGCAGCAGCATGCGCAGGCCGTGGCACAGCATATGCTGCTGCTGGCAGGCGGGCGCATCCAGGAGAGCGGCAGCATGAGCGAGTTCCTGCAGCGCCCCCGCAGCGCCGCGGGCCAGCAGTTCGTGCGCAGCGGCAGCTGCTCGGTGCCCATGCCGGGCACGCCGCTGTCCGAGCTGGCCGACGATGTGCTGCCGCCTCCGCCCCTGTCGGCAGCCGCGCTGGCTGCGGTCGCCGAGTTTGCCGAAGCGGCGCCCGCGACTGCCGCCGAGCCGCTGGCGGTGCCCGTGGCCGACGTACCCGCAGAGCCGCAGCCTGCGCCGGACACTCCGCGTCCCTATCAGCCGCGTGCCGTCAATGCCGCCGTGCTGATGGAGCTGCAGCCCCTGGCCCCCGACAGCCATGCCGTGCCCGCCAGCCGCGGCCCCAACGGCTTTGCCTGGCTGGTGGCGGGGCGGCTTGCCGGCACGCCCTGGCCGGGCGTGGTGCACGACATGGATGGCGACCTCCGGGCCTTGCGGCGCTGCGGCGTCACCATGCTGATCACGCTGACGGAAAAGGATTTTCCGCAGGAGCCGCTGGCCCGCCATGGGCTGAAGAATTTCCATCTGCCGGTCTACGACCACGAGCCCCCGACCGTGGCGCAGATCCAGATGCTGCTGGCACGCATGTCGGCGCTGCTGCGCCGCGGCGAGGTGCTGGCGGTGCACTGCCTGGCCGGCCTGGGTCGCACGGGTACCGTGCTGGCCGCCTGGCTGGTGCGCGAAGGGTTGACGGCCGACGAGGCCTTGCGCCGCGTGCGCCTGATCGATGCGCAGTATGTGCAATCCAGGACGCAGGAAGCGCTGCTGCATGAATACGAGAACGCGCTGTTGCAGAAGATGGCGTGAAATTGAGCAATCAGAAAAGAGAGAGCCTCATGAGTTTGGATTCCGTTTTGACGCAGGTCGTGGCGTCTGTTCCCGAGTGCGTGGCCGCCGGCTATGTGGATGCCGCTTCAGGCATGCTGCTGTCGATCCGCACCGTGGATTCGCACCCGCGCGAGGTCATCGACCTGGTGGCAGCGGCCACGGCCGACCTGTTCAATGGACCCAATGTGTCCATGATCGAAACCCTGTTCAAGCGTTCGCGCGGCATCAGCGACGACGGCCATCACTACTTCCAGGAAATCATCATCAACAGTGACAACCTGATTCACGTGTTTCTGCGTGGCAAGAGCTCGCCCGACTATGTGGCGGTCTTTGTGTGCCGCCGCACCGCCAATCTGGGCATGGCCCTGACCAAGGCCCGCATGGCCATGCCGCAGATCGAGGCGGCGCTCTAAGCCGGCAGCGGTCCCCAATGGGGCCATGCCCGCATGGGTGTCGGTAGGCACAAGGCGCATGGGCCGCTATGCTTGGCCCATGCGCCTTTTGCTTGTTGAAGACGACACCATGATTGGCCAGGCCGTCCAGGGCCTGCTGCGTGGTGAGGAACATGTGGTGGACTGGGTTCAGGACGGTGCCCAGGCCGATGCGGCCCTGCGCGGCCACCAGTACGATCTGGTGCTGCTGGACCTGGGCCTGCCGCTGCTCGACGGCCTGGGCGTGCTGCGCCAGCTGCGCGCGCGCAAGGACGCCACGCCGGTGCTGGTGGCCACGGCCCGCGACGCCGTCAAGGACCGCATCGCGGGCCTGGATGCGGGGGCCGACGACTATGTGATCAAGCCCTATGACATGGACGAGCTGCTGGCGCGCATCCGTGCACTCACGCGCCGCGCCCGAGGGCATGCGGAGGCCGTGTACGAACATGCGGGAGTCATGCTGAACCCGGACACCCGGGAAGCCAGCGTGCAGGGCCAGCCCGTCATGCTCTCGGGGCGTGAGTGGGCGGTGCTGCAGGCGCTGCTGGCCAGGCCGGGCAGCACGCTGTCGCGTCAGCAGCTCGAAGACAAGCTCTACGGCTGGGGCGACGAGGTCAGCAGCAATGCCGTGGAGGTGTATATCCACGGCCTGCGCAAAAAGCTGGGCACCGGTGCCGTGCTCAATGTGCGCGGCGTGGGCTATATGGTGCCCAAGCCATGAGAAAGCCCTTCCACGCCGGATTCAGGCCGGCCCTGCCGGGGTCGCTGGGCGCGCGGCTGCTGCTGTTCATAGGCGCGGCCATCGTGCTGGTCGCCGTGCTGCAGGGGATTCTGGCCTATCGCAATGCGCTGGAGCAGACCGACACCCTGTTCGACTACCAGATGCAGCAGACGGCGTTCGCGCTGCGTGCCGGTCTGCCCGTGGACGCCAAGGGGCGCCCGCAGGGCACACCGCCCGAGGACGAGAACAATGAATTCATCGTCCAGGTTTGGACCAACGAAGGCCTGCGCATTTTCGAATCCGCGCTGGGTGCGGCCCTGCCGCAGATGGCCGTGCTGGGCTTTGCCGACGTGCCGGCGCGCGGCACGACCTATCGGGTGTTCTCGCTGCAGACGCGCTCCCAGGTGATACAGGTGGCCCAGGACATGCGGGTGCGCCAGACCCTGGCCCGCGAAGCCGCGTGGCGCAGCCTGCTGCCCGTGGTGCTGCTGGCGCCCCTGCTGGCACTGGCCGTGTGGTGGGTGATCCGCCAGTCGCTGACGCCCGTGCAGCGCGTGCGCAAGGAGCTGGCACTGCGCCAGCCCCAGGACCTGGCCCCCGTGAGCGTGGAAGGTCTGCCCGACGAGATGCAGCCGCTGGTGCAGGAGCTCAACAGCCTGCTGCAGCGCGTGCAGCAGGCGTTTGAAGCCCAGCAGCACTTTGTGGCCGATGCCGCGCACGAGCTGCGTTCGCCGCTCGCGGCCCTGCAGCTGCAATTGCAGGTGCTGCGCAAGGCACCCGACGCGGCGGCGCGCGACCTGGCCCAGTCCGATCTGGCCGCCGGCATAGAGCGGGCCAAGCGTCTGGTCGAGCAATTGCTGGCGCTGGCCCGGCAAGAGGCCGGTGCCGCCGAGCAGGCACAGAGCGCGCCGGCGGTGGAGCTGCGGGGTCTGGTGGAGCGCGCGCTGGCCGATATCGCCGAGGCCGCCCAGGCCAAGGGCCTGGACGTGGGGCTGAGCGAGGAATGCTCGCCCCAGGCCGCTTTCAGCGTGCAGGCCGATGCCCAGTCCTTGGCCGTTCTGCTGCGCAATCTGCTGGACAACGCCCTCAAATACGTGCCCGCGGGCGGCCGCGTGGATGTGGGCTGGCGACGCGACGGCCAGGGCCGCGCGCTGGTGGTCGAGGATTCCGGCCCCGGCATCGCCGCTGCCGAGCGCCAGCGCGTGCTGCAGCGCTTTGTGCGCGGGCAGGGCGCGAGCGGCATGGCCGGCGGCAGCGGCCTGGGCCTGGCGATCGTGCAGACCATTGCCGAGCGCAGCGGCGCGCAGCTGGTGCTGGATGAGTCGCCGACCCTGGGCGGGCTGCGGGTGCGGATTCTCTGGCCGCCGGCCTAGACTGCCGCTTGGATTTTCTTTCGGGATACCCGTAGGCGCGCCGGCTGTCGGGTTTGCGGGAGAGAATCCCTCCAGGCTCTGGAGCCGGTGCCGGACCCGCTAGGGTCGTGCGGTCCGGGCTCCGGTTTCGATGCAACCCTTGTTTTGTGGACCGTGTCAGAGGTCGTTTCATGATATCGATTGTTCAGCGTCTGGCGCAGACCGCCATCTCATCCCGGAACCTGCCCGCGCTCACCCGGCCGCTGCTGGAAATCATGGTCGAGGTCACCACCCTGGACTCGGCCTATCTCACGCTTGTCGACGAGGAGCGCGGCCTGCAGAGCGTGCTGTACTCGCTCAACACCGGCGAGATGACGATTCCCGAAGGCCTGGACGTGCCCTGGAGCGACACCCTGTGCAAGCGTGCGCTCGACGAGGGCCGCAGCTACACGGGCAATGTGAGCGAGTGCTGGGGCGACTCGGATGCGGCCCGCGCCCTGGGGATCCAGACCTATGTGAGCACGCCGGTGCGCTTTTCCAGCGGCAAGCTCTACGGCACGCTGTGTGCGGCCAGCGATAGGTCCGTGGCCCTGAACGACGAGGCCGAAGGCCTGCTGCGTCTGTTCGCCAAGCTCATCGCGGGCTTTGCCGAGCGCGAGCAGCTGCTGCATGCGCTGCAGCAGGCGAATCGGGAACTGGTGTCCCTGGCCATGCTGGATGCCTTGACCGGCTTGCCCAACCGCCGCAGCCTGACCGAGGAGCTGCAGCGCATCATCACCCATTGCCGCCGCAGCCGCGAGTGGGTGCTGGTGGGGTTTGTGGACCTGGACCGCTTCAAGGAGATCAACGACCGCCACGGCCACGAGGCCGGCGATGCCCTGCTGCGCAAGGTGGGCACCCAGCTGTCCGCCGCGGTGCGCGGCAGCGACATGCTGGCCCGCTTCGGCGGCGACGAGTTCGTGATGGTGGGCATGGGGCCGGGACTGGACGAGGACGGCGGGCAACTGGTGCGGGACCTGCAGCAACGCTTGTTCCAGGCTTCGATCACCAGCTTTGACCTGCCCGATGGCAGCCGGATCGACTACGAGGGGGCGAGCGTGGGCCTGGTCTGCCTGGCACCCGACGGCACGGAGCTCGACGATGCGCTGCAAAAAGCCGATGCCGCCATGTACCGGGTCAAGGCGCTGCGCCGCCAGCAGGCGACCGAGACCCAGCATTGAGCCCCGGCGCTTTGCCGCCGCTTCAATCGAACTGGAAAGTGCCCCCGAGCATGGGGCCGCTCTGGCTGAAGTCCAGCCTCTTGCCGTCGTGGCGGTAGTCGACGCTCAGCGTTCTATAGCCCAGGGACAGGTGGATGCTGTCCTTGAGTTGATAGTTGAGCAGGCCCAGCAGCTGCCAGGTGGAACGCGAACCCATGCCGAAGCCACCGGCGTCCGCATACAGCAGCGTGGACCAGCGGGGCGCCAAGTCATAGCGCCAGCGGGCCGCGATGATGGGGTCGATGAAGGAGGTGTTCGAGCCGGCAGCACCCAGGCCTGGCAGCTGTACCTCGGCCTTGATATCCCACAGGCGCGCGCCGGCCATCAGGTCGATGCTGGAGCGGGGGCCGGCCGACCAGTTGTAGCCACCGGTCAGGGTCAGCGAGCTCTGGCGCACCTTGGCGTTGGCCGTGAGTCCGAGAGGCAGGGCGGAACGGTCGGAGGTCGAGGCATGGCTGAAATCCCCCTGGAACACATAACGCCCCTTGCGGGCCGTGCCCGTGACAAAAGCCGCCGCGTCCAGCTTGTCCAGCAGCTCTGAAAAAGACTTGTCCACATGGGCCGTGGGCGCGCCGCGGAACGGGCGGATATGGCCGTCCAGTCCCGTCATCCAGACATAGGGCGTGAGCTGGAGCCGCCAGGCATCGCCGGCGGTCTCGGCTGCGGTCTGTGCGTGCGCGGGCGCAAGCAGCAGGCTGGTGGCCAGCAGGGCTGCGGCCTTCAGGCTTTTCAAGGCAATCGAAGAGTTCATGGCAGCGTTCTCAGAGCGTGTTCTTGTGGACCTTGCCGTCCTTCATGATCAGGCGCAGATTGCGCTGCGGGTCGCTGAGAAAGTCCAGGTTTGCGGCCGGATCGCCGTCGGCCACCAGTAGGTCCGCATAGGCGCCGGGCGCGATGCGGCCCAGCGCATGGGGGTAGGGGTTGCGCTCGCCCGACAGGGCCAGCAGCTCGCCGTTGGTTCCCGTGGCCTGGGCCAGCAGGGTGAGCGGATCGTAGAAACGCGTCAGCTTGGCCAGTTGACGGCCCTGGGTGGGGGTGTTCCTGGGGTTGAACAGAATATCCGTGCCCCAGCCGGTCCTGATGCCGTGCTTTTGCGCGAGTTCATAGGCACGCACCGTGCCCTGCGCCACCTGCCGCTGGCTCTCGCGCCGCGCCGCGTCGGGGTAGACATTGCTGTCCTCGTCCTGCAGAAAGGGCTGCAGACTCCACCACACGCCTTCGCCCTTCATCATGCGCACGCATTCCTCGTCGGCCAGCTGTCCGTGCTCAATGCTTTTGACACCGGCCTTGATGGCCCGCTTGATGCCCTTGGGCATGTAGACATGGGCCATCACATAGGTGTTCCAGTCCGCCGCAGCCTCCACGCCGCTGCGCAGCTCGCGTTCGGAAAACTGCATGCTGTCCAGCGGATCGTAGAGGGAAGCCACGCCGCCGCCGGCCAGCATCTTGATCTGCGATGCGCCCAGCATCAGCTGCTCGCGCACACGGCGCAGCACCTCGGCCTCGCCGTCCGCGATCATGGCCACGCCGGCCAGCTCCACGCCGCTGAGCGGCGCATTCGCCGCGCGCGGTATGTCGCTGCGCAGGCGGAAGTCGCCATGGCCCGAGGTCTGGGAGATCATGGCCCCACTGGGATAGATGCGCGGGCCCGCCACCATGCCCTCGTCGATGGCGCGTTTGAGCGCAAAGGCCGGGCCGCCCGCATCGCGCACCGAGGTGAAACCGCGCAGCAGCGTGCGCTGGGCCTCCTGGGCCGCGGCCAGATACAGATAGCCGAGGTCCGCCGTCATGGCCGTGGTCTGCGCGATCGCCGCAAGCATGGTGTGCCAATGCGTGTCTATCAGGCCCGGCATCACCAGCTTGCCCTGGCAATCGATCACCTGGGCTCCCTCGATTTTTTCCGCGGCCGAGGGCAGGGCGGAGATGAGCTTGCCCTGGATCAGCACCTGCACACCGTCGCGCACGGGCTTTCCCGTGCCGTCGAACAGACGCAGATTGGTGAGCAGGGTCGGGCGCTCGGCGTCCTTGGGCCGGGCTGCATCGCTCTCGGCCGCTTGCAGGCCGACGAACGGGGCCATGGTCGCCGCCACGCCGCCCACGAACATGCGTCGCGACATATCGCTCATCACTCTCTGGTGCAGCAGTTGGCAGACCACGCTGCCGCAGCTGCAGGCGCTGGCCCGGATCGGGCCCAGGCTCCAGGGCAGATCGTTGGCGTGTGCTATGGCTTGTCCCATCTTCTCTCTCCTGAAAAAAGAGAACGCGTTCGCAGGCGAGCGCGTTCGATTGCTTGAAGTAACGGCTTGAGTGTGTTTTTACATTTTGTGTGCAACGATCCTAACGCAGCCCTGTACGCGCCCCCATGACCCAGGCCATGGACGCTGCACCGCGGCCGTACACTGGACGATGAAACAAGGCTTGGATGATGATGCGTACCGCTTCCAGATTTCCCGCACTCCAGGGCGGCCTGCTGGCCCTGCTGGCCGCCGGCCTGTTTGGCGTGAGCACGCCGTTGGTCCAGAAGCTGGGCCTGGGCCTCGGGCCCTTCAGCACGGCGGCGCTGCTCTACGCCGGGGCCGCCGGCATGGCGGCTCTGCTGCGCCGGCCCGCGCAGCAGGAGGCGCGCGTGCTGCGCTCGGATCTGCCGCGCCTGCTGGCCGTCGCCTGCTTCGGTGCCATCCTGGGCCCGGCGCTGCTGGCCTGGGGGCTGCAGCGCAGCAGCAGCACCGGTGCCTCGCTGATGCTGAGCCTGGAGGCCGTGTTCACCGCGCTTCTGGCCTGGCGCCTCTACGGCGAAACCATGGACCGGCGTGTCTGGACCGCCGTGCTGCTGTTGCTTGCCGGCGGGATTGCGCTGGTGCTGGAGCAGGGCCAGGGCGGGGCCAGCCAGCTCTGGGGCCTGCTGGCCGTCATGGCCGCCACCGTGGCCTGGGGCATGGATAACAGCTTGTCGCGTGCGCTGGCAGAGCGCGATCCCGGGCAGGTGGTACTGGCCAAGTCCGTGCTGGGCGTTAGCGCCACCAGCTGCCTGGCCCTGCTCATGCGGGAGCCGCTGCCGGCGCTGTCCGCGGCCCTGGGCCTGCTGGCCGTGGGCGCCAGCGGCTATGGCCTGAGTCTGCGCTTCTATCTGCTGGCGCAGCGGGCTTTCGGGGCCGCGCGCACGGGTTCGGTGTTCGCATTCGCGCCCTTCATCGGTGCGGCCCTGGCGCTGCTGCTTGGCGACAGATCGGGCGGCTGGGGCCTGCTGCCGGGCGGGCTGCTGATGCTGGCGGGCATCCTCGTCCATCTGGGCGAGTCGCATCAGCACGAACACGAGCACGAGGCCGTCGAGCACGAACATGCGCACCGCCATGACGACGGCCACCACGATCACCGGCACGACCCCATGCCCGTGGGCGCGCACAGCCATCTCCATACCCATGAGCCGCTGCGGCACAGCCATGCGCATGTGCCGGATATCCACCATACGCATCGCCACTGAGTTGCGCGACGGCGCCGTTCGGTGAGGGGTAGGGAAAGAGTGCCGGACGGCCGGGCTCGGTTGTCTCCAGCTCTGCAAGCATGACTTCGGCCGTGAGCCGGCAAGGCTCTTCAGACGCCCTGACCCATGATGGCCTTGGCCAGGATCTGCATTCCGCGCGTCAAGGGCTTGTCCTGCCGCATGACGATTCCGAGTTCGCGCGATAGCGCAGGCTTGAGCGGCCTGGTCTGCAACCGCTTGCGATCGGCATCGCGCATGGCCATCGCGGGCAGAATGCTGCAGCCCAGGCCGGCCGACACCATCTCCTTGATCGCCTCTATGCTGCCCAGCTCCATGGCGGGGCGCACGCGCAGGCCCGCCGCAAGCAGCCAGGACTCGACCTGCTGGCGCGTGTTGCTGCCCGGCTCGAAAAGAACCATGGGTATATCGGCCAGATCCCGCGCGCGCACGGCCGCGGGCAAAGGCTCCGCACCTATGGGGGCCACCGCGACGAACTCGTCGCGCAGGGCCGGCGCCACCGTGACTGCCCGGCTGGCCACGGGCAGGGTCACAAGGGCCAGGTCCAGCGCATTCAGCTCTACCTGGCGCACGATATCGTCGGTATTGCCGGTAGAGACCACCACATGCAGCGCCGGGTGCTCCTTGCGTATGCGCTGCAGCAGGGGCGGCAGCAGGTGCAGGCAGGCCGTGGCGCCGGTGCCCAGCCTGACCGTGCCGCTCACGCCCTTGGCGAGGCTGGAGACGGCCTCCGCGGCCTGGCGCCCGCTCTCCAGCAGCGCCCGCGCATGGCCGGCCAGGGCGACGCCTGCGGGTGTCGGGCCCACGCTGCGGCCGACTCGTTCGAGCAGCCTGGTGCCCAGCTTGCGCTCCAGCTCGCGCACCTGCGCGCTGACCGCGGGCTGGCTCACGCCCAGGTGGTGGGCGGCGGCGGAAAAGCTGCCGGTATCGAGCACCAGCGTGAAGACCTCGAGCTGGTCCAGGGTGAAGGGAAGACTCATAGTTTTTCTTATACATCGAATAATTCACAACACCTTCTTTTATTTGCCTGCCAGGCGCACCATGCAGCCCATGGAAAGCCTTGCACACCCCGTCGCAGCGGTCGCTGCACCCGCCGTCGAGCCCGATATGCCGCTCATCACCGAAGCCCGCAGCGCCCATGTCCAGGCCATGCAGGTCATCTACGCCCACTATGTGCAGACCTCGATCTGCACCATGGAGGAGCTGGCGCCCGGCGAGGCCGAAATGCACCGGCGGCATGACGCGCTGCGCCGCGAGGGCCTGCCCTGGCTGGTGGCCCTGGACAGGGCGCAGGTGGTCGGCTATGCCTATGCGGGTCGCTACCGCCCGCGGGTCGGCTATGGCGGCACGGTGGAGACATCCATCTACATCCATCCCGAGCATCACGGCCGCGGTCTGGGGCAGCTGCTGCTCGAGGCCCTGATCCGCGATTGCCAGAGCCTGGGCCTGCGCCAGATGGTCGCCGTCATCGTGCGCGACCCGGAAACCCAGGGCTCCATCCGGCTGCACCAGCGCCTGGGCTTCCGGCAGGCCGGCGTGCTGGAGCAGGTGGGCCGCAAGTTCGGCAGGAGTCTGGACACGCTGCTGATGCAGCGTAGCCTGTGCGCCGCATGAGCGGGCCCGATGCGCCGCGGCCGGGCTGGCTGCCGCTGCTGTGCGTGACGCGTCTGTTCCAGGCCAGCATCGCCGCCGCCTGGGCTGGCGTCATGCCGCGGGTGATGGGCGAATGGGGCCTGGCTGCTTCCAGCGCGGGGCTGGTGCAAAGCGCCTGGCATCTGGGCTATCTGATCTCGCTGTTCAGCGTGGGCTTCATCGCCGACCGTGTCGGTCCCAGGCGCGTCTTTCTGGTCTGCAGCGTGCTCACGGCTCTGGCCGCCTTGCTGTTTGCGATGGGAGCCCAAGGGCCGCTGTCCGCGGCGCTGCTCTACGGGCTCACGGGCCTGTGCGCGGGCGGCTGCTACAGCCCGGGGTTGCAGCTGCTGGCCTGGAATGCGCAGCCGCAGCGCCGCGGCAAGGCCATGGGGGCCTTCATCGGTTTCTCGTCCATGGGCTATGGACTGTCGCTGCTGATCGTGGCCGCGTTCTCCGCCATGCTGCCCTGGCGCAGCATCCTGCTGCTGATCGCCGCCATGGTCGGCCTGGGCGCGCTGCTGACGCTTGGCGCCCTGGCCCGCATGCGCCCCGATCCGCAGCGCCATGCGGCCGCGGCCTATCCGGTGGTGCGGGCGCTGAAGGAGACGCTGCGCGACAAGCCCGCCATGGCGGGCAGTGCGGCCTATGCCGCCCATTGCTGGGAGTTGATGGCGCTATGGGCCTGGCTGCCGGCCTTTCTGGCGTTCTCCGCGCAGGGCGTGGGGCTCTCTGCGGCTCAGGGCATAGGTCTTGCGGCGGGCGCGCATCTGGTCAGCGTGGCCGGCAGCCTGCTGGGCGGCGCCGCATCCGACCGCCATGGCCGGGCGCGCGTGATGCTGGCGGCCAGCTGCATCAGCCTGCTGTGCTCCTTCAGCTTCGGCTGGATGTGGGCCATGCCGGTCTGGGCGCTGGCGGTGTTTGGTGCGCTCTACAACCTCGCGGCGATCGCCGATTCCTCGGTCTACTCGACGGCCCTCGCTGACGTGGTGCCTAGCAGCCGGCTGGGCGCGGCTTTCTCGGTCCGATCGGTGATGGGCTTTGGTGCCGGAGCGGTCAGCCCCTGGGTCTTCGGGCTGGCGCTGGACTGGGGCCAGGCCCATCTGGCCGTGGCCGGCAATGCCTGGGGCTGGGCCTGGACTACCGTCGGCTTGGGGGCCCTGGTCGGGCCCTGGATGATCTGGCGCCTCCAGCGCTTGACGGCAGGGCCCGTGGAAGCGCAAGCGCAATCCCGAAAGCCGGCTTAGCTGGGCCAGGCATGCGCTCCGGCACCAAGGCCCGGCGTCAGAACACCATGCCCCCCGCGGCATCAAGCGTGCTGCCTGTGACCCAACCGGCATCCGTCGATACGGCAAAGGCCACGGCGTTGGCGATGTCCGACGGTTGTCCGACACGGCCCAGCGGCGTTTTGCCGATGAACAGCTCGTCCATACCCGCCATCGAGACGGCGTTGCCCTCTGTCTTCACGAAGCCCGGCGCGATGCCCACGACCCTGATTTGCCGCGGACCCAGTTCCATCGCAAGCGAACGCGTCAAGGAGTCGACCGCCGCCTTGGTCGCGCTGTACACATGCACCGAGGGGTGCGGACTGGTTCCGAGGCCCGAGCTGATGTTGACGACGACTCCACCGGCCGGCAACAACGGTGTTGCGGCCTGCGTCATGAGGAGCAGGCCGCGGACGTTCAGGTGGAAGTGCCAGTCGAAGGTGTCGCTGGTGAGCGATTCCAGCGAGTCGGACGCGTACACCCCGGCGTTGTTGACCAGAATGTCGAGCCGGCCGTAGGCACTGAGCGCGGCATCGACCAGAGCCCGGGCTTCCTGAGGGCGCGAGAGATCGGCCTTGACCGCTATCGCCTTGCCGCCAGACTTGACGATGCGTTGCACCACCACGTCGGCATCGGCAGCGCTTCGCGAATAGTTGACGACCACCGAGGCACCGTCTGCGGCCAGGCGCAGGGCGATGCCCGCGCCTATGCCTTTGGACGCTCCGGTGACGATGGCGACTTTGTTTGCGAGTGCGGGAGATGACATGAGAGAGGCTCCAGAAATAGGGTGGAAGGCCCGCGAGTCGGACCCAGGCACGCACGATAGGTCCTGCATTCCGCCGAATAAATAGCGTTGAGGCGGATGCAGTGTGAAGCTCATCTTCATAATCGAGAGATGTCTCCCGAGCTTTTTCCGGCGGTGGCGGCCTTTGCGCGCGTTGCCCACCATGCCAGCTTCACCCGTGCCGCGGCGGAACTGGGCGTGTCCACATCGGCGCTGTCCCAGAACATGCGCAGCCTGGAGGAACGCCTCGGCGTACGGCTGCTGCAGCGCAGCACGCGTCGGGTCGGACTGACGGAGGCCGGTCAGCGCCTGCTGCGGGATGCCGGACCGGCGATTGCGGCGCTGGTGGCGGCTGTGGATGGCGTCCATGAATCGCGCGACCGGCCTGCGGGGCTGCTGCGTCTCAATCTTTCCCGGGCCGCGGCCGATGCGGTGGTGATGCCGCATCTGGTCGACTTCCTGGAGGCCTATCCGGACGTCACGGTGGAGATGCATTGCGACAATGCCCTGGTGGATGTGGTGGCCGGGGGCTTCGATGCGGGCATCCGCCTGGGCGAAAAGCTGGCGCAGGACTTCGTTGCGATCCCGTTGGGTCCGCGCCAGCGGCTGGCTGTCGTGGCCGCCCCCGTTACCTGCGAGGACGTACCGCGCCGCAAACACCCGCCGACCTGGCCGGGCACCGCTGTCTGAACGGACGGCTGGGCGCGGGGCTTTACCGATGGGAGTTTTCCCAGCAGGGCCACGACCTGGAAATGGACGTCGCCGGGCCCCTGCTGTCCAATAATGGCGACCTGCTGCTGGACGCGGCCCGTGCCGGTGCCGGGGTCGCCATGGCTTTTGAAGTGCTGGTACAGGAGGACATCGCCGCAGGCCGGTTGGTGCCGCTGCTCAGGCCCTGGTGGCCGGATTTCGGGAGCTTCTACCTGTATTACTCGACGCGCACCCTCATGCCCAGGAAGCTCCGCGTGTTCATCGATTTCATGCAGACGAGGTGTTCATCACCGACACGGGGGATGGGGCGCTGAGTGGGTCTTTGGTGGCCAAGCGCTGCCAGGTACCTGGATGAAAAGTACCCAGCCGTTTTTGAAGCGAAAAAAGAAAAAGGCCGGAAGGTGATGCACCTTCCGGCCTTGAATTTGGTCCCCTCGACAGGAATCGAACCTGTATCTAGCGCTTAGGAGGCGCTCGTTCTATCCATTGAACTACGAGGAGATTAGCCTTCGATTCTAACTGCGTTGGCCCGGGTCAAATCGTTTGTGCCCAATCCGCCTCAATCCTTGCGCACCGTATAGACCAGATCCAGGGCGCTGGTCATTCCGGTCTGGGTGCGCAGCGTGACGTTGCGCGACAGGTCGTAGAAGATGTAGATGATGCCCATGGCTCCCGACAGGCTTTGCTCATAGGTCAGGTACAGCTTGTCCGACAGGCGCTTGCCCATGGTCAGGGCCGCGCCCGATGCATCGCTGCTGTCGCCCGCACCCTTGAAGCCCACCTCGTCCAGTCCCAGGCTGCTGGCAATCTTGCCGCTGCCGCTGTTGCCGCCGGCCAGCAAGGCCATTGCTGCCTGTTGCAGCAGCGCGCTGCTGGCGCCGCCCGAGGCCGGGTCGCGGCCCATGACGACCCAGGAGAGCTTTTCGGCATCGGGCAGGCTGGGATCGGAATACAGCAGCACGCGCGGCGCGCTGGCCGTGCCCAGCACCTGGACCCCGGCCTTGACGGGGATGTTGGGGCGCAGGGCCAGGATGTCCAGCGAGGGGTTGTCGTAGGGGCCGTTGAAGCGGATCAGGCCCGTATCCACGTCCAGCGACTGGCCCCAGGCGCGGTAGCGGCCGTGCTCGGTGCGGATCTCGCCGGTCACGCGGGGCGGGCCGCCGAAGTGGCTGCCACCCTGGACCTCGAGCTGGCCTAGCAGGCGCGTGTTCAGGCCGTAGCCCTGCAGCGCGAAGTCGCGGCCCAGATTGAGCTTGACCAGGATGTCGGGCAGCTTGCGCGGCGTGGCCCGGGCCTGTTCGCGGCGGTCCTGCTGCTCCTGCTTTTTGCGCGCCTCTTCCTCGGCCTGGCGCGAGGCCGCCGAGTGCACGACCACGTCCGAGCCCAGGGAGGGCGCGGATTCCTCGGGCAGGATGATGGAGGCCCGGTCTACCGTCAGGTTGCCGCGCAGCGTGAACTGCCCCCGCTCCAGGCGGGCCTGCAGATCGCCGGAGACGCTGACCTGGCGGTCGGCGCGCACCAGCACCTGCAGCTTGCTGGCCTTGGCCTGCAGATTCATGCTTAGGCCGGGCTCGGGGCCGGAGCCCGGCGGCGTGAACTGGGCGTAGCCCGATCCGATGAGCAGGCCGCCGTCCTCGGGCGCGCTGCTCAGATTGCCGCTGTAGCCGAGGATGCGCGCGCGGCTGCCCTTGCCGCCCTTGAGGCGCAGCTCGGCAATGTCCAGCCGGGTGCCCTGCAGCCTGGCGCGCAGCATGCCGTCCTGCAGGTCCACGCCGTCCAGCAGCGAGACTATGCTCAGCTCGTCGGCATTGAGGCTGCCCTGCCATCTGGGGTCCTGCAGCGTGCCCGCCAGCGTGGCGTTGGCGGCCAGCGTGCCCTTGACCCGCCAGCCCGGCGGCGCAAACAGGGTCCAGATGCCGATATCGGGCATGGCGGCCTGCAGCTGGCCGGACAGCGGCGCATTCGCGGGCAGGGTCCAGCCGCCTTTTCCATAGGCCAGCTGGGTGCGCAGATCGGCCTGGGCCGTGCCCGCGCGTTCGCTGTCCCAGACCAGCTTGCTCGTCAGGCTGCTGCCCTGGGCCTGCACCGTGAGCCGCGCCTGCTTGATGCGCGTGCGCATGCCCGCGCCGCTGATGGTGCGGGTGCGCGTGCGGCCCTTGGTGGTGGCGGTCGGGCCCGTGGTCTGGATCACGGTGGTGCTGCCGCCGTCGTCCACGGCCAGGCGCAGATCGCCGGCCGCGCGCTCCACCACCAGCTCGGCCTTGAGGTCCTTGCCCATGGTGTCCACATCCCACTGGCCGTTGAAGCTCAGGTCCCCGGAAACACCGGCCGCGGCCAGCGGAGGCTCGTCGTCGCCGAGGCTGAAGGCGTCCACCCAGGCCAGCGGAATGCCCTGGGCGCGGCCGGAGCTGCGCAGGCCCCATTGGCCGTTGCCGGCCCTGGTGGCCGTGATGCCGTCCCAGGTCAGTTGCGCGGGAGCCAGGGGCTCGGCATTGCTGCGGCGGATGCCGAGATTGGGCGGCGTGATCTGCAGCCTTGCCGCGCCGAGCTGGTAGGCGACGGATTGAGCCGCTGCGCTGCGCTGCGTGATCTGCAGGGGGGCGCCGGGCTGCAGTTGCAGCAGCCAGGGGCCGGGCTTGTCCTTGCCGGGGGCGAGCTGGGCCTGCAGCTTCTCTATGCTGGCCTGCCAGTCCATGGCTGCAACGGTCTTGCCCTGGGCCAGGCCGGCCTGCAGCGCCGTGTCCAGCCGCAGGCTGCGGTCGGCCTGCTGGGCCTGAGCGAGCAGAGTAAGTCTGGCGTTCTCGGGGCTACCGTTGAGGCTGAGCTGCAGCGCGGGCACGGCCAGGGTCTGGTCCGCGGGCTGGCCCTCACCCCGGTAGCGGATTTTTTCGGCCTGGACCGCGGCATTGAGCTGCAGGCCACTGGCCGCAACCGTGCCCGCAGGGGCCTGGAAGCGCTGGACCAGCGCGCCCCAGCCGCCTTGCCAGTCCAGCTGGGCGCGGGCCGAGCCCTCGAGCTGCGCGCCGCCCAGCGGGTCCGCGATGCCGGGCAGCCTGCGCAGCCATTGGGCCAGCGTTTCCAGCGAGCTCAGCTGCAGCGTGCTCTGGCCCTTGCCGTCCTTGGGCCCCATCTGGCCTGCAAGCTGCAGCTGGGCGCCGGGCACTGCGGCCTTGAGCTGGGCCTTGGCCTGCCGGGTCTCGGTATTGAATTCCAGGCCCTGGGCCTGGATATCGGCCTGCAGCGCCTGCAGCTGCAACCTGTCGAGCTGCAGCAACGGTGCCTGCCACCGGCCGTTGCCGCTCAGCGTCTGGATATGCAAGGCCTGGCCGCCGCGCTGGCTGCCCGCGGCGCGCAGGTCTGCGGCAAACACGATGCGCGGCGCGCGTTGGTCCGCGGCGTCCGCATCTGCGGCCGGCTCGGCCTTGGCGCTGATCTCGCCCTGCAGGGGCGCGGCCTCCAGCGTGCTGTAGAGGTCGGCGGGGTTGAGCCGCTCGATCAGGGAGCGCCCTTCGAACAACTGGGTGGCCGGCGTGAACCGGCCGTCGAGGCTGATCCGGCCCTTGCCGATCTCCACGCGGGATTCGGCGACCTGCCACTGCTGGCCGTCATAGTGGACCCGGGCCTGCAACTGGCTCAGCGGCAGGCGCTGCTTGTCCCAGGGGCCGGGCAGGCCGTTGCCGAAGCTGGCGTCCAGCTTCCAGGACTGGGGCGCGGCGGGCTGCTCCGGGTTTTCATCGGGCCCGGCCTGCAGCCGGCCCGTGAGCAGGGTTTGCGGGCCCTGAGGCCAGAAGGCGGAGAGATCCAGATTGGCCAGCCTGGCCTGGGCGCTGAGCAGCGGCTGGGGCTTCCAGGGCATGAGGCTGGCCTGCACCTCGGCATGCAGGCTGCCGTCGTTCGGCGCTTCGTTCTTATCTGATTTTGATAGCTGCTTGCGCTTTTCCTGCCTGGGCTCTGCGCTGTTTTGGCTTGGGGTTTCAGCGGACTGCGGTTCGCTCTGGGCCTGGGCGCTGGCCCGGATTTCCAGGCGCGCGGCTTCGGTGGCCAGGGTGCCTTCGACCGTGGCCTTGGCCTGCACGGCGATCGTGGCGGCCGGCTCGCCGTCCTGGGCGTGCAGCGGATTCGCCACCTGCAGGTCGCCGAGAACCTCGGCCTTGAGCTGCATGGGGGCCGCGCCCTGCAACTGCAGCTGGGCTTGATAGGCGCCATCGGCAAAGCGCAGGCTGCCGACCTGCAGCCGGTGCGCGCTGCCGTCGTAGCCGTAATGACCCTTGAGGCCCTCGACCACGGCCTCGGGCGGACCCTGCCAGACGATGCGCTCCACGGCAAATGGCAGATCGATGCGTATGGGCGGGGCCAGCGACTGCAGCGGCTCGCTGGGTTTTTTCTCGGGCTCGGGCGTGCTGGCGATCCGCACCTCGGCCGCCTGCACCTGGCCGAAGCGTAGCGAGCGCGACAGCAGCGAGCTCAGCTGCCAGGCTATCTGCGCGTCCCTGACTTCGACCCTGGTGGTCTGGTTCTGCCATTGCAGCCAGCCTATGCGGCCGCCGCTGCGCAGCGTTCCCGTTACCTCGCGGGTCTGCAGGCTCTGGCCCTGGGGCAGCCAGCGTGCCACCTGCTGCAGGGTCTGGCCCAGCGAGCCTTCGCGCCCCGACCACCACCAGAGGCCGGTCAGCAGCAGGGCGAGGCTGGCGGCCAGCGCCGCGATCAGCCAGGCGCAGGCGCGCCGCCAGCGCGACCCGCGCGCCGGGCGCTGGTGATTGCCGGAAGAAGAGGGCGCGGCCGCCGTGTCGACCACGGGCGCTGCGCTTTGGGTGTCTGTATTCGCCATGATCAGAAGGTGAAGCCCAGGCGCAGATGCAGGCGCAGGCGGTGGTCCTGCGCTCCCCAGGCGAGGTCGGCCTGTATCGGGCCGACGGGGCTTTTCCAGCGCAGGCCGGTACCCATGCCGACGCGCATGTACATGCGGTTGAAGTCATCACCCACGGTGCCCGCGTCGATGAATAGCGCATGCTCGAAGTCCTGGGTATTGCCCTTGATGGCGATGGGGCGCTGCCATTCCACGCTGCCCATGGCCAGATAGCGGCCCGCAATCACGCGGCCGTTGTCGGTGCGCGCGCCAATCGTCTGATAGCCATAGCCGCGCACGGTGTTGTCGCCGCCGGTCAGGAACATGATGGTGGTGGGCAGGTCCACGTCTTTCTTGGCCATCACCGCGCCCACGCTGGCCTTGAGTTGCAGGCGGCTGTGCCGCTTGGTTTCCTCGTCGCGCTCGCCCAGCGGGATCAGGCTGAGCCAGCGGCCCGTGACGCGCCCGAAGGGCGTGCGCTGCGGCGTCAGCGTGGTGCCGGCCCCGCCTTCGACGGCCAGGCCGAAACCCGCGGTCGGCAAGATGTTGTTGTCGAAATATCTGGCCGACCAGCCATAGTTGGCCAGCAGCGAGGAGGCGCCCGGCGGAGCGCCGCTGCCCTGGGTCTTGGCGTAGTCGTACTGAAGATACATATTGCGCTCTATGCGCTCCTCGGCCTTGGCACGGCCGAAGCGCAGCTGGGCGCTGTTGGTATAGAAGTCGCCAGCGGGCGCGCGCTCTAGCTTGGCGCTGGTGAACCAGCGCCACAGGTCTGCGTCGGGCAGGCCGGTCAGCTGGGTGGAGATCAGCGGGTTTCTGCGGTCCAGCTGTAGCTTGCTGACGGCGCGCCAGTCCAGGCCCGGCACCTTGTTGTAGATATGGTCCACGGACAGGCGTGCGCCGGTGTCGGTGCTGGCGCCGACGCCGAACACCCATTTCTGCAGCTTGGCCTCGCGCACCTTGGCGATCACGGGCGAGGTGATCGCCGTTTCCTGGCGCTGCGCGTCGCCGTCGGCGGCGCCGGCGCCCTGGGCCTGCTGGGGCGCATCGGCCAGGGTGAGAAAGACGGAGTCGTAATAGCCGCTGCCGACCAGGCGCTGCTGCGCGTCGAGCATGGCCTGCAGATCGTATTCCTGGCCCTGCGGCAGCCGCGCGATGCGTGCCGTGCGCACGGGGTCGTAGCGCTCGGCGCCCTCCATCTGCAGCGGCCCGAAGGTATAGGCGGGACCGGGGTCGTAGCTGACGTTGACGCGGGCCCGGTTGGTGTCGGCGTCGATGTCGGCCAGGCTGCTGTCTATGCGCGCCAGCGGGTAGCGGCGCTTTTGCAGCTCCTTGAGGCCGCCGTTCTTGGCCCCGCTCCAGGCGCTCTGCGTGAACGGTTCGCCGGGCTTGAGCGGCCAGGTCTCCTCGATCTGCAGGCGCTGCGAGAGGCCCAGATCGTCTCCGGCATTGGGGCCTGTGAAGCCGACTTTGGATTCCTCGATGAGCGTGGGTGGGCCCGGGTCCACCTTGACGACCACCTTGCGCGGGGCTTCCGCATCTTCCTCGGGCGTGTCGCTGAGCTCCACCGTCACCGTGGGGCTGAAGTAGCCCAGCGTGCCTATCAGCTCGCGCACATTGGCATCGGTGGCGCCCAGCAGGCGCGTGAGCTCGCGCCGCTGAAGATCGGGCTGGAAGCGGAAGCGCCTGAGTTCCAGATGTTTTTCCAGCAGCTCGCGCACCTGCTTGGGCGCATCGACCTCCAGCGAGAACGCGGGCGGACCGCTGGTGTCGATGCCCATGGCTTCGGCACCGTTGTCCTTGGACGAGAGAACGCCGCAGCCGCTCAGCAGCAAGGCAGCTCCCAAAAACAAAGCCGACCCTATGGCCGGCTTCTTGATTGGATAAATCCTGGGCATCGGCCTATTTTGACAGAATACGCATGGCGTCCTCGAGGCCTTTGATGGACAGCGGATACATGCGATCGCCCATCAGCTGCTGGATGATGCTGATGCTCTGGCGGTACTGCCAGACGCCTTGCGGCTCGGGGTTGATCCAGGCGAACTTCGGAAAAGCGTGGGTGAGGCGCTGCAGCCATTCGGCGCCCGGCTCCTCGTTCATGTACTCGACCGAGCCGCCGGGCTGCAGTATCTCGTAGGGGCTCATGGTCGCGTCGCCCACGAAGATCAGCTTGTAGTCCTTGTTGTACTTGCGGATGATGTCCCAGGTCGGGAATTTCTCGGCAAAGCGGCGCCGGTTGTTCTTCCACATGAAGTCGTAGACGCAGTTGTGGAAGTAATAGAACTCCAGGTGCTTGAGCTCGCTCTTCACGGCCGAGAACAGCTCCTCCACGCGCTGCACATGCTCGTCCATGGTGCCGCCCACATCCATCAGCAGCAGCACCTTCACGTTGTTGTGGCGCTCCGGGATCATCTTGATGTCGAGGTAGCCGGCATTGGCCGCCGTGGAACGTATGGTGTCGGGCAGGTCCAGCTCCAGCTCGCCGCCCTGGCGCGCGAACTTGCGCAGGCGGCGCAGCGCGACCTTGATGTTGCGCGTGCCCAGCTCCTGCGTGTCGTCATAGTCGCGGTAGGCGCGCTGCTCCCAGACCTTGACGGCGCTCTTGTTGCGCCCCGGCCCGCCTATGCGTATGCCCGCGGGGTTGTAGCCGCCGTGGCCGAACGGGCTGGTGCCGCCCGTGCCTATCCATTTGCTGCCGCCTTCGTGGCGTTCCTTCTGCTCCTCGAGGCGCTTCTTGAGTGTCTCCATGAGCTCGTCCCAGCCCATGGCTTCGATCTTGGCCTTGTCCTCGGGGCTGAGCTCGCGCTCCAGCAGCTTCTGCAGCCAGTCCTGCGGAATCTCCTTGCTCAGATCGGCCAGCATTTCCACGCCCTTGAAATAGGCGGAAAAAGCGCGGTCGTACTTGTCGAAGTGCTTTTCATCCTTGACCAGGATGGTGCGGCCCAGATGGTAGAAGTCATCCAGGCTCCAGCGCTCCTCGCTCTTGGGGCCGACCACGCCGGCCTGCAGCGCTTCGAGCAGGGTCAGGAACTCCTTGACCGACACCGGCAGCTTGGCCGCGCGCAAGGTGTAGAAGAAATCGATCAGCATCAAATCTGTCTCCAGCGCTTATGTCGCATGCTGCTCCAGAAGATAGAGCAGCTGGGCGCGTGCCTCGGGCCATTCGCCGCTGCGCATGCTGTACATCACGGTGTCGCGTATGGTGCCGTCGCGGCGCAGCGCATGGCCGCGGATCACGCCGTCTTTCTTGGCGCCCAGGCGCTCGATGGCGCGCTGGCTCGCGAAGTTGAAATTGTCCGTGCGCCAGCCCACCACATGGCAGCCCAGGGTGCCGAAAGCATGGGCCAGCAGCAGCAGCTTGGCCGAGGTGTTCACATGGGTGCGCTGAGTGCTCTTGGCATACCAGGTGTAGCCGATCTCCACGCGGCGGATCGCGGGAACGATGTCGTGATAGCTGGTGGTGCCCAGCACCTTGCCGCTGTCGTCGTCGATCACGGTGAACGCAAAGCGGTGGCCCTGCTCGCGCCCCAGCAGCGCGGTTTCTATATAGCTGCGCGTTTCCTGGGGCTCGGGCACCGAGGTCACGCGGATCTTCCACAGCTCGCCATCGGCGGCGGCGGCGGCCAGTCCGGCTTCATGCTCCAGCGACAGGGGCTCGAGCCGCACACCGCGGTCGCGCAGGGTGACAGGTTCTACAAAGGCCATGGCGTACTCCGGCTTCTGAGGATTAACGGGAACTGCTGTCGGCGGCTGCGCGGGCCTGGCGCCAGCGCCGGGCCAGCTGCAGGCCCAGCCCGCCACCCAGGCCTACCAGCGCGATGGCGGCCAGGCTGGTCGCGCCATAGCCGGGAGCGAACAGCTCGAAGCCCAGCACATGGGACGTTCCCCAGCCCAGCAGGGCGCCGCCCACAAAGCCCAGGGCATCGGAGCCGCCCTCCAGCAGCAGTTGTTGCGCGGTGCTCATGCCGCTCTCCTGTATGTCAGCTTATCGGTTGCGCTGGTTCATGAAAACCAGCTTTTCGAACAGGCTCATGTCCTGCTCGTTCTTGAGCAGGGCGCCCACCAGCGGCGGCACGCTGACCTTGCCTTCCTCGGACTGCAGCGAGGTGGCCGGAATCTCCTCGGCCACCAGCAGCTTGAGCCAGTCGAGCAGTTCGCTGGTCGACGGCTTTTTCTTGAGTCCGGGCAGGCCGCGCACGTCGTAGAACACCTTCATGGCGGCGTTCACCAGCTCCCCCTGCAGCTTGGGGAAGTGCACGTTCACGATCTGGCGCATGGTATCCGCGTCGGGGAACTTGATGTAGTGGAAGAAGCAGCGGCGCAGAAAGGCGTCAGGCAGCTCCTTCTCGTTGTTCGAGGTGATGAATACCAGCGGCCGGTGCTTGGCGCGCACCATCTCGCGCGTCTCGTAGCAATAGAACTCCATGCGGTCGATTTCGCGCAGCAGGTCGTTGGGGAATTCGATGTCGGCCTTGTCGATTTCGTCGATCAGCAGCACCACCGGCGCATCGGCCGTGAAGGCCTGCCAGAGCACGCCCTTGACGATGTAGTTGTGGATGTCCTTGACGCGCTCGTCGCCGAGTTGCGAATCGCGCAGACGGCTCACGGCGTCGTATTCATACAGGCCTTGCTGGGCCTTGGTGGTGGACTTGATATGCCATTGCAACAGCGGCATGTCCAGCGCTGCGGCCACTTCCTCGGCCAGCATGGTCTTGCCGGTGCCGGGCTCGCCCTTGATGAGCAGAGGGCGCTGCAGCGTGGCGGCAGCGTTGACGGCCAGCATCAGATCCTGCGTGGCCACGTAATTGTCGGAACCTTGAAACTTCATGGGCGGTATCAGCGTAAGTATTGATAAGCGTGTCAGATTCTCACTGCCATAATCATTTTCACTGCAGCAAGGCATTCGAGCACCCGTCTGAACTCTTGAAGGATTGTGCGCGCAAAATGGCAAAAACTTGGACCACGATATTGGCAGTAGTTGTCGCATCAGTGACCGGTATGGCGAATGCCCAGGCCGTCAAGGGAGATGCCAAGGCGGGTGAGAGCAAGATCGCCATGTGCATAGGCTGCCACGGCATTCAGGGCTATCAGGCCAGCTTTCCGGAGGTCTACAAGGTGCCCATGATCGGCGGGCAGAACGAGGCCTATATGGTCGCGGCGCTGAATGCCTACAAAAAGGGCGAACGCAAGCATCCGACCATGCGCGGCATTGCCGATTCGCTCAGCGATCAGGACATGGCCGATGTGGCGGCTTTCTATGCGGGCCACGGCAAGGCCAAGAGCGGCGCGCCCAAGGAGGCCGGCGCGGCGGTGACGGCCTTGCTGCAAAAAGGCGCTTGCTTCTCCTGCCATGGCGAGGGCTTTGCCAAGCCCATAGATCCGTCCTACCCCAAGGTCGCGGGCCAGTACTCGGACTATGTGTTCCGGGCCCTGCAGTCGTATAAGACCGAGGGCAATCCCATCGTCGGCCGCAGCAACGGCGTGATGGCGGGGATTGCCAAGCAGTTCAACAACGACGAGCTGCGGCAGCTGGCCAAATACATAGGCAGCCTCGACGGCGAGGTGCAGACCGTGACCCAGCCCCACTTCCGCCTGGGACAGAAATAGGATTTCCGCACCTGGAAAAAAGCCCGCATCTGCGGGCTTTGTGTTGATGGGTTTGCGCCTGCTTCAGCTGCTTTTGAAACTGCCGTCGCTGGTGGCCAGGCGCTGCACGCCGGCCACATAGGCCTCGCCGTCGGGCGGGCGGCCCGAGCGCTGGCTTTCCCAGAGCATCTGGCCCAGGCATTCCATGGCCGCGTGATGAGCGTCATGCAGATCGCGCTTTTTGGCCAGCAGTTCCACGGCCTGGCGTATGCCGCGTGGCGAGTCCACGCTGCATTGCTCGCTGATGGACAGGTGCATGGACAGATGCAGAAACGGGTTGCTGCGTTCGGGCTCGGCGTCGTAGTTGCGCGCCACGGCGGCATCCACGTCGGAGAGTTCATCGAAATACTCGGGGTGCTCGTCTATCCACAGGCTGGCCAGCGTCTCTATGGCCTCCATGGGCGCACCGCTGATCATCTTGGCGCGCACGCTGCAAAAAAAACGCCGTACGTCGGCTTGGCTTGGGTTGAACATGATGGCGCAGCCTATCACGCAGCGTTTGCGCCCGGGTCGCCAGGGGCATTGGCTTGGCTCCTGGCCCGGCCGCCGCGCTAGCCGTGCACGCGGTAGACGCGACCGGTCTGAACGCCCTCGATGCTGCGCTGGTAGGCAAGTGCCACGCGCTGGGCGGGCACGGTCTCGAAGCCCGGAAACACCGCGCCATAGGCCTGGGCCGACTCGGTCAGCAAGGTGGGGCTGACGGCGTTGATGCGCTGGCCGCGTTGCAGCTCCACGGCAGCGGCCGCGACAAAGGCATCGATGGCCGCATTCACGGTCGAGGCATTGCTGCCGTGGCGTATGGGTTCGGTGGCGACGATGCCGCTGGTCAGCGTGATCGAGCCGCCGTCGCGCAGCCATTGCTGGCCCAGCAGGGCCAGCTGCACCTGACCCAGCAGCTTGTCCTGCAGGCCGCGGTTGAATTGCTCGGCCGTCATCTCGGACAGGGGGCCGAAGTGCAGATTGCCCGCCGTGCTGACGATGGCATCGACGGGGCCCGCGGCCTTGAACATGGCGGCCAGCGTCTGGGGCTGGGTGAGGTCGGCGCGCAGCTCGCCGCTGTTGCGGCCGACGGTGAGGATCTCGTGGCGCGGCGCGAGCAGGGCGTGGACCGCGCGACCGATGGTGCCGTGGGCACCGATGAGCAGGATCTTCATGGTTTTCGCAGAGTATGGGTTGAACAGGCCTACAGTCTTGTGCAAATCATCCATGGCATAAAGTAGCTGAATATTTTTGAACTACTAAGCATTGGTTTGTAATTCATGGACAAGCTGCGCAATATGGAGGTCTTCATGGCCGTGGTCGAGGACGGCAGCTTTGCGGCCGCCGCGCGGCGCCTGGGCATTTCGGCGGTGATGGTGGGCAAGCATGTGCAGCAACTGGAGACCCAGTTGGGCGCACGCCTGGTGCAACGCAGCACGCGGCGCCACAGCCTGACCGAGGTGGGGCGTACCTTTTACGAGGACAGCCGGCAGGTCTTCGAGCAGCTGCGCTGGGCCGAGTCCGCAGTGGAGCGCAGCCGCAGCGCGCCCCAGGGCCTGTTGCGCATCAGCGCCCCGATCACGCTGGGCAACCATGTGATCGCTCCCCTGGTGGCCGACTACCAGCTTGCCAACCCGCTGGTGCGCGTGGACCTGCAACTCAGCGACGGCCTGGTCGATCTGGTCGGCGAGAACATGGATGCGGCCGTGCGCATCGGCCAGATCGGCGCCGAGGGCCTGGTGGCGCGGCCACTGCAGCCCTACCGCATGGTGATTGCCGCGGCCCCGGCCTATCTGCGCCAGCATGGCCGGCCGCGTAGCGTGGCCGAGCTCGCCCGGCACCAGTGTTTAAGCCATGCGGTCTGGCAGCGCCGCTCGGAATGGGTTTTGCGCGACGGCCAGCGCACGGCCTTCTGGCCCGAGGACGCGCGGCTGCAGTGCAATCATGGCGACGGCCTGCGCCATGCGGCGCTGCGCGGCCTGGGCCTGATCATGCAGCCCGAGGTGTTGCTGGCCGACGATATCGCCGCGGGCCGGCTGGTGCCGGTGCTGGAGGACAGCGTGCCCTTGCCGCGCCCCGTGCATCTGGTCTATCTGCCCGACCGGCGGCAACTGCCCAAGCTCGCGCGCTTTGTGGAGCATATGCTCGAGGCGCTGGGCCAGCGCTGAGGCTTATGGCTGCTGTTCGGGGACTGCTTGCGCCGGGGCGGCCTGCAGGGTCTGCTCGGCGGCCTGGCGCTCCTTGGCCATCTGTTCCACCAGCTGCTGGCGCCCCTGTCTGGCCACGGCGATCAGCTGGTTTTGATTCTGGTCCTTGTAGTGCGGATACATGCGTTCGGCCAGGGCCAGATTGTGTTCCCTGAAGCGCTCCGTCATGCGCTGCGCCTCGGCCGGGCTCTGGCCTATCAGCTGCAGCACGGAGCCGGCCGAAACCAGGCTGGACTCGAACACCTCGCGCTCGGCGTGCTTGACATCGAGATCGCGCAGGCGGAACCAGTGGTCCAGGTCGCGGGCCCGGGCCACGATCTCCAGATTGGGGAAATGCTTGCGCACCTGGCTCGCGATCTTGATGGATTGCTCGGGCGAGTCCACGGCGATCACCAGCACCCGGGCCTGGGCTGCGCCCGCGATGCGCAGCAGATCCATGCGCGTGGCATCGCCATAGAACACGCGGTAGCCGAAGGTCTGGGCGGCTTCCAGCATTTCCACGCTATGGTCGAGGATGGTCGGGTGCAGGCCCTGGGCCAGCAGCACGCGCGCCACGATCTGGCCGTAGCGGCCGAAGCCCGCAATGATGACGGGCGATTCCTGGTGTTCGGAGATTTCCTCGGCTTTCGTGGAGCCTTCGTCCTTGATGGCCGCAAAGCGGCGCAGCAGCAGCTTGTCCAGCGCCACCAGCAGCAGCGGGCCCAGCAGCATGGACAGCGCCACGGCGGCCACCAGCATGGAGGAGGTACTGTGGCGGAAGACCTTGTACTGGGCCGCGGTTTGGAACACCACGAAGGCGAACTCGCCGCCCTGGGCCAGCATCAGCGTGAACACGGGGCGCTCGCGCCAGGGCAGGCCCATGACCTTGGCCAGGCCGTAGATCATCAGCGCTTTCAGCGCCACGAAACCCGTCACCATGGCCGCCATGGCCCAGGGGTTCTGCAGGATGACGCCAAAGTCTATGCTCATGCCCACGGCCATGAAGAACAGGCCCAGCAGCAGGCCCTTGAAGGGCTCGATATTGGTCTCGAGCTCGCTGCGGTATTCGCTGTCGGCCAGCAGCACGCCGGCCAGGAAGGCGCCCAGGGCCATTGACAGGCCTATCTGGGTCATCAGCATGGCGATGGCGATGACCAGCAGCAGCGAGGTGGCGGTAAAGATCTCCGGCGTCTTGCTGCGCGCAATCCAGCGCAGCACGGGCTGCAGCATCAGGCGCCCGCCGATGATGACGGCGGCTATCGTGCCTATGGTCTTGAGCACCGCCAGCCAGAGATGGCTGTCGCTATGCGTGGCATGGGCGGCCTTGTAGGCGCCCAGAATCGGAATCAGCGCCAGGATGGGGATGGCCGCCACGTCCTGAAACAGCAATATGGAAAACGCGGCCTGGCCGCTGGGCGTGCGCATCAGATTGCGCTCGGCCATCACCTGCAGGCAGATGGCCGTGGAGGACAGCGCCAGGCCCATGCCGGCGATCAGGCTGACGCGCCAGGAAAAGCCGAAGATCCAGGCCGCCACGAACAGAATGCCGGTGCAGACGGCCATCTGCGCCATGCCCCAGCCGAAAATCGGCCGGCGCAGCTCCCACAGGCGCTTGGGCTGCAGCTCGAGCCCGATGACGAAGAGCATGAGCACCACGCCGAATTCGGCAAAGTGCAGGATGTCGTCCACATTGCGCACCAGGCCGAAGCCCCAGGGGCCCATGGCGATGCCGGCTCCCAGGTAGCCGATGATGGCGCCCAACCCCAGGGCTCGGGCGATGGGGACGGCCAGAACGGCGGCGGTGAGGTAGATGAAGCCGTAAGTCAGCCAGATGGGAGCGCTGTGTTCCATGGGGTAGTTGGTGTTAACCCTTGTCAATCGGGCATTTTGGCACTCTGAAACCAGCGCCGGTCTTATGACGGGCCATAAATTCCGCTGAATCTCGTTACCGGATGCTTATAGCGCTTTTTGCGGCGGCGACTGCAGGTTGACGGCACAACTTTTAAGATGGTGGTCTTTCACCGGCTTCTGGGCTGTTTGGGGTTTTCGATGGACTGGCATACCTGGCTCGCGTTTTTTGTGGCTTCCTGGATCATTGCGGTGTCGCCGGGTTCGGGGGCCGTGCTTTCCATGAGCCATGGCCTGTCCTATGGGGTGCGCAAGACCAGTGCCACCATCATGGGGCTGCAGCTGGGCCTGCTGGCGATTTTGCTGATCGCCGGCGCGGGCGTGGGCTCGCTGCTCATGGCCTCCGAATGGGCGTTCAACGCCGTGAAGATCGTGGGCGCCGGCTACCTGATCTACCTGGGCCTGAGCCAGTGGCGCTCGGGCGCCTCCCCCATGGCGGCGCAGGAGGCCATGGCTGAGATCAGTTTCAGCAAGCGGGTGCTGACGGGCTTTCTGACCAATGCCACCAACCCCAAGGGCATCATTTTCATGGTCGCGGTGCTGCCCCAGTTCATGACCACCAGCCGCCCGCTGGCGCCGCAGCTGGCGATCCTGGCCGTGACCATGCTGGCCGTGGACACCACGGTGATGCACAGCTACGCCGCGGGCGCCAGCGCCCTGCGCGGCCTGATGCGCAGCGCGCGAGCCATGCGCAACCAGAACCGCGTGTTTGGCGGTTTGCTGATGGCGGTGGGAACCGGACTGTTCTTTGTACAGCGCTCGGCCGAGGCCTGAGCCGGAAACTCAAAGCGATAGCTGCATGCGCAGGCGCCGACAGGGGCGGCAGCGCTTTTCATGCGAACTAGGGTGAACCCCTTGTCCCGCGCCAGACATGAGCCGGGCAGGGCCGCTTCTACATTGAAGGCATGAAAACCTTTCATTCCTACTCCGAAGTGCTGTCCTGCATTGGGCAGGAAGTGGCGGTCAGCGACTGGGTCACGATCACGCAGCCGCAAATCCAGATGTTTGCCGATGCCACGGGCGACCAGCAATGGATTCATACCGACCCCGAACGCGCGGCCAAGGGGCCGTTCGGTGCGCCGATAGCGCATGGCTTTCTCACGCTGTCGCTGCTGCCGCGATTTTTCGAGAGCACCTTCGAGATCGAAGGCGCCAGGATGGGCGTGAACTATGGCCTGAACCGCGTGCGTTTCATGGCGCCTGTGCCCGTCAACAGCCGGCTGCGCGCGCGTATGAGCCTGCAGGCGGCCGAGCGCATCGAGCCCGAGGGCCTGCAGATGACCTGGCTGGTGACCGTGGAACGCGAGGGGGGCGACAAGCCCGTATGCGTGGCCGAATCCCTGGCGCGCAGCTTTGGCGCTCCGGCCTGAACTTTGCCCGGACTTGGGGTGCAAAAAAGCCCCAAGGCATTGCCTTGGGGCCTGGTTGGAAGCACGCCCGGCTAGACCGATGGCCCGAAGAAAGCTGAAAGCTTCTTATTCGCCGTAGTTGTCCAGCAAGCCGGCTTTTTCAGCGGCCATGGTTTCCTGGCGCACCTGTGCGCGGGTGAGGCCGGAAGGCTGTTGCTGCTGCATGGACAGCGGCAGGTAGGCGTCACCGGCAGACGGCATCTGTTTCTTGGCGATGGCATCCCGGACCTGGGCCTTGACTTCGGCACGGGTCAGTGTGGACTGGCTGGCGGGCTGGGGAGGGTAGTTGCCGCTGGTGAAGTCGAATCCCGCGGCCTGTGCGGCAGCGGCGGACAGAGCCAGGGTGGCGACGATGGCGAGGCGGTTGGTGTATCTCATGATTCGTCCTTTGGTCTACGTGGCTTGCAGTCCTGGCGGATATCGCCGGTCGGCTGCAGGTCCATGGGTAGTACTGTAGATCGACTTAATTCGGAGAAAAATTCCCTAAACCGCAACTTATCGTCTTGCTGGTGATGGTAATGATGGGGAACTAAGGCGCGGGTTTGGGCTCTGCCAGCGCCGCGCCCGCAAAACCTTGCTGACGCCAGGCCTCGAACACCGTGACGGCCACGGCATTGGACAGGTTCAGGCTGCGCTGCGAGGGCAGCATGGGCAGGCGCAGGCGCTGCTCGTCGGGGAACTGGGCGCGTACCTCGGGCGGCAGACCCTTGCTTTCCGAGCCGAACACCAGCCAGTCGCCGGCATGAAAGCCGATCTCATGCGCGGGGCGGCTGCTGTGGGTGGTCATGGCGAACATGCGCTCCCTTTGGGGCTGGCAGGTCTGGAGGAAAGCCTCCCAGTTCGCATGGCGAGTCACGGCCGCGTACTCGTGGTAGTCCAGGCCGGCGCGGCGCATGTGGCGGTCTTCCATGGAAAAACCCAGCGGCTCTATCAGATGCAGGCTGCAGCCGGTGTTGGCTGCCAGGCGGATGACGTTGCCCGTGTTGGGTGGGATCTCGGGCGCCACAAGAACGATATGAAACATGGGGCGCTATTGTGCGGTCACGGTGTCTTGCCCGCTGCCGGCGCCCGCAGTTCCAGACTGCTCAATATGGATCAAGGCGTGCGCGCCAGCACCACCGCCGCGACCGAGGCCGCCCCCGCGGCCAGCAGGCAGTCGGCCAGCGCATCCAGCGTGGCGCCCGTGGTCATCACATCGTCGAGCAGCAGCAGGTGGCGGCCCGCAAGCCGGGACTGCTGCGCCGGCCGCACGGCAAAGACTCCGCGCAGCTGGCGCAGCCGCTGGGCCCGGCTGGACGCATGCTGGGGCAGGTCCAGGTGTCTGCGCTGCAGCACATGGGTTAGCAGCGGCGGGCTGCCTTGCGTTTGATGTGCCATGGCGCGCGCGAGTAGCCCGCAATGGTCAAAGCCGCGCTCGCGCAGGCGGGCATCGGAAGCCGGCACCGGCAGCAGCGCATCGCAGGCGTGCAACTGCTCCCGAACTTCGGCGTGCTCGGCCAGCAGCCGGCCCAGGCCGCGCGCCAGGCCCAGATCGGCCCGGAATTTGTAGCGCGTAATGAGTTCCTGCCAGGGATAGGCATAGTCCAGAACGGCGGTGCAGCGGCTGAGCTTGGGGGCTTGCCGGAGGCAGGCGCCGCAACCGGTGGCAGAGGCCGGCAGCGGCATGGCGCAGGTCCGGCAGCGCTGGGTCATGGGTGCCCAGCGCGCCCGGCAGTCGGGGCAGATGCGCGGGCCCGGCCAGCGGCCGCAGACCGCGCATTGGCTGGGCAGCAGGTCCAGCCAGAGATTGCGCTGTCGGCGCAGGCGCGAAAGCCATGTCGCATGAAGGTCGGGCATGGAGTCAATATACTCGCGCCGCATTGTTCTCCTTTCAGGCAGGTGCTGCTTAGCGCCAAGTCCTGCACCCTGTTTGCCCATGTCTCACGCCCTGCCTCCCACCATCGATCCTGTAGCAGCCAACCATTGGCATGCGGCCGCTCCGGCCGAATCGCCGTGGTTGCATGAGGAGGTGGCCAGGCGCATGCAGCAGCGCCTGGACTGGATCGTCAAGCCCCCGCAGCAATGGTGCCACTGGGAGCCCGTGCGCGGCGGCATGGAGGCCCATGAGCTGCTGCGCGAGCGCTATCCGCAGGCCGAATGCACGCTCTACGAGCCCGTGGCCCGGCGCCGGACCGAGGCCCAGGAAAAGCTGACCAGCCGCTGGTGGCAGTTGGCGCGCTGGAAGGGCGCCGGCGTGCAGGTGGCCGAGCCCGCCGAAGCCAGCCAGGACATGCTGTGGGCGAATATGCTGCTGCACACTGCGGCCGACCCCCAGACGCTGATAGAGCGCTGGCACAAGGCGCTCAAGGTCGACGGCTATGTGATGTTCTCGGGCCTGGGGCCGGACACGGTCCAGCAGCTGCACCAGCTGTATGCGGAACTGGGCTGGGGTCCGGCGGGCCAGGCCTTCACCGACATGCATGACTGGGGCGACATGCTGGTGCATTCCGGCTTTGCCGAGCCGGTGATGGACATGGAGCGCATCACGCTGACCTTTGCCACGCCCGAGCGCCTGCTGCAGGAGCTGCGCGAGCTGGGCCGCAATCTGCATCCCGCGCGCTTTGCGGGTCTGCGCGGCCGCGGCTGGAAGGCCGATCTGCTGCGCCAGATCGCGCAGCGCTGGGCCGACAAGCAGCCCGACGGCCAACTGGCCCTGACCTTTGAAATCGTCTACGGCCATGCCTACAAGCCTCAGCCCAAGGTGCGTCTGGAGGCCAACAGCTCGGTGTCGCTGCAGGACATGAAGGCCATGCTCAAGCAGCCGCGCAACACGGGTTTGCGATAGCCCGAATGTCGTTTTCCTGTCATTGATTGAACACGAAGCTGCCTACAATTTCCCCAAGGTCTTCGATAGATGACAGCCATTCCGGCGGGCTTCTCTCCAGCCCGCAGGACACAAGACAGGAGCGGCCGCAGGCCGCCAGGGGAGATATCGGGTGTATCGCTTTGCCAAGGGGACTGGCCAGCGGATTCAAGAGCGGCCGGTTCGCGAGTTTGATCATCACCACCAGCCAGCCTCGGGCTGCGCCGCCGCATCCCTGGGCCTTGCGCCGGCCATGAGGCGCGGCCTGCGTCCTCCTTCCCCTTTGCTTTCTGTCCCGGCCGCGGGGCCGGCTTCCGTCGCGTCCGGCTCCGGCCGTTGGCATGGGTTTTCGGTACAGGTATTAGTGAATGCGCGCAGACATTGCTATCAAACTTTGGGGCATGCTGCGGTGTAGTTCGCGGGTAGTGTGAGTCTCACGGTCTTCCGGCCAGCCGGTGCGAAAGCCAGTGAGCGAGTGGACAAACTAAGGCTTAGAGGTAAGTGAAAACGATGAAAAGTATTTCCACCAAGCTGGTTTCCTGGAGTTTGGCCTTGGCAGCATGGGGTAGTTCCGTGGCGCATGCGGCGCAGGATCTGCCGGGAGGACCTGCCGTCAATCAGTTGAATCTGCACCCGCCGGTCACGCGCATCGCCGTGGAGCAACACTTTCTGCACTGGATGATGCTCGTCATCTGCACGGTGATCTTCCTCGGCGTGTTCGGCGTGATGTTCTATTCCATCTGGAAGCACCGCAAGTCCCAGGGCGCCCAGGCCGCGAACTTCCATGAGTCGGTCAAGGTGGAGATTGCCTGGACCGTCGTGCCCTTCATCATCGTGGTGCTCATGGCTCTGCCGGCCACCAAGGTGCTGGTGGCGCAGAAGGACACGACCAATGCCGATCTGACCGTCAAGGTCACGGGCTACCAGTGGAAATGGGGCTATGACTACATCAATGGCGAAGGCGAGGGCCTGAGCTATATCTCGACCCTGGACACGGCCCAGCGCCAGATGTCCAACAGCGGCGACGTGAGCAATGCACCCAACGACTATCTGCTCAAGGTCGATCAGCCGCTGGTGGTGCCGATCAACAAAAAGGTGCGCGTGATCACCACGGCCAACGACGTGATCCATTCCTTCATGGTGCCGGCCTTCGGCATCAAGCAGGACGCGATTCCGGGCTTTGTGCGCGACACCTGGTTCAAGGCCGAAAAAGCCGGTGATTACTACGGCCAGTGTGCCGAGCTCTGCGGCAAGGAACATGCCTATATGCCCATCCATGTGAAGGTGCTGTCCGCAGCCGACTACACGGCCTGGGTCGAGACCGAAAAGAAGAAGGTCGCAGCCAAGCAGGACGATCCCAACAAGGTCTGGGTCATGGCCGATCTGCTGGCGCGCGGCGAGAAGGTCTATGCGGCAAACTGCGCGGCCTGCCACCAGGCCAACGGCAAGGGCGCCGGCCCCATCAAGCCGCTGGACGGCAGCGCCGTCGTCCAGGGCGCACCCGCCGAAATGATGCATGCGGTGCTCGAGGGCCGCGCCAACGGCGCCATGCCTTCGTGGAAGCAGCTCAGCGATACCGATCTGGCGGCCGTGGTGACCTTTGCCAAGAACCACTGGAGCAACCAGACCGGGCAGCTGGTGCAGCCCGCGCAGTTCGTTGCGGCACGCGGCGGCAAGTTCCCCGAGGGCGGCGCAGCCGCTGCGCAGTAAGTGTCTGGAACCGATGATCGACTGGAGTTAAGACTATGAGCGCCGTACTTCCTCCCATCCAGACGCCTGCGGAGCATGGGCACGAACATGGGCATGACGACCACCACCACGCCCCTTCGGGCTGGCGCCGCTGGCTGTTTGCCACCAATCACAAGGACATCGGCACGATGTACCTGCTGTTCTCCTTCACCATGCTGATGGTGGGAGGCGTTCTGGCCATGCTGATCCGCGCCGAGCTGTTCCAGCCCGGGCTGCAGATCGTCAACCCCGAGCTGTTCAACCAGCTGACCACCATGCACGGCCTGATCATGGTGTTCGGCGCCATCATGCCGGCCTTCGTGGGCTTTGCGAACTGGATGCTGCCGCTGCAGATCGGGGCCTCCGACATGGCGTTCGCGCGCATGAACAACTTCAGCTTCTGGCTGCTGATCCCCGCGGGCATCATGCTGGTGGGCTCGTTCTTCATGCCCGGCGGCGCGCCGGCCGCGGGCTGGACGCTGTATGCGCCGCTGACGCTGCAGATGGGTCCCTCCATGGACACCAGCATCTTCGCCATGCACATCATGGGCGCGAGTTCCATCATGGGCGCGATCAACATCATCGTGACCATTCTGAACATGCGCGCCCCGGGCATGACGCTGATGAAGATGCCGCTGTTCGCCTGGACCTGGCTGATCACCGCCTACCTGCTGATCGCCGTGATGCCGGTGCTGGCCGGCGCCATCACCATGACGCTGACGGACCGCCATTTCGGCACCAGCTTCTTCAACCCCGCGGGCGGCGGCGACCCCGTGATGTACCAGCATATCTTCTGGTTCTTCGGTCACCCCGAGGTCTACATCATGATCCTGCCGGCCTTCGGCATCGTGAGCCAGATCGTGCCGGCCTTCAGCCGCAAGAAGCTGTTCGGCTACACCTCCATGGTCTATGCGGTGGCGGCCATCGCCATCCTGTCCTTCATCGTCTGGGCCCACCACATGTTCACCACCGGCATGCCGGTCACGGGCCAGCTGTTCTTCATGTACGCGACCATGCTGATCTCCGTGCCGACGGCCGTGAAGGTCTTCAACTGGACGGCCACCATGTGGCGCGGCTCGCTGTCGTTCGAGACCCCCATGCTGTTTGCCGTGGGCTTCATCTTCGTGTTCACCATGGGCGGCTTCACGGGTCTGATCCTGTCCATGGCCCCCATCGACATCCAGCTGCAGGACACCTATTACGTGGTGGCGCATTTCCACTATGTGCTGGTGGCTGGGTCGCTGTTCGCGATGTTCGCGGGCTACTACTACTGGTCGCCCAAGTGGATGGGCGTGATGTATTCCGAGACCCGCGGCCGCATCCATTTCTGGGGCTCGCTGATCTTCTTCAACGTCACCTTCTTCCCCATGCACTTCCTGGGCCTGGCCGGCATGCCGCGCCGCTATGCCGACTACCCCATGCAGTTCGCCGACTTCAATATGGTGGCGTCCATTGGCGGCTTCGGCTTCGGCCTGATGCAGGTGTACTTCTTCGTCTTCGTGGTCTGGCCCGCCATGCGCGGCCATGGCGAGAAGGCGCCGCAAAAGCCCTGGGAAGCCGCCGAAGGCCTGGAATGGGAAGTGGCTTCGCCCGCACCCTTTCATACCTTCACCACGCCGCCCAAGCTCGACGAAACCGCGACCAAGGTGATTGGCTGAACAGGAGGAATCCATGAGCATGCAAGAGCAGCGCAGGGCGAATCGGCGACTGGGCCTGATCCTGGCCTCCACGGCGCTGGTGTTCTTTATCGGCTTTATGGTGAAGATGGCCTGGCTGCACTGATGCAGTCGCCGGCATACAGGAGACGGATGTGAGCCTGGTCAGGGAAAACGCAAAGATGGTGGGCAAGCTGGCGGCCGTGGCGCTGGGCATGTTTGCGTTCGGCTATCTGCTCGTGCCCCTGTACCGCCAGATCTGCGAGGCCACGGGCATCAACATCCTGTCCCTGTCCGAGCGGCAGGTGCCCGGTGCCGGCGTCGCGGGGCGCGATGCGAGGCCGCCTGCCAACACGCAGGTGGATACCAGCCGCACCATCACCGTGGAGTTCGATGCCAATGTGCGCAGTCTCTGGGACTTCAAGCCCGCAGTCCGCTCGCTCCAGGTACACCCCGGCGAGATGGTCACGGTGATGTACGAATTCCAGAACGTGCAGAACCGCCGCATGGCGGCACAGGCCATTCCCAGCTATGCGCCGCGCCAGGCCACGGCCTTTTTCAACAAGATCGAGTGCTTCTGCTTTTCGCAGTACACGCTGGATCCCGGTGAAAAGCGCGAATGGCCGGTGGTGTTCTATATCGATCCGCGCATCTCCAAGGACGTGAAGACCATCACGCTGTCCTATACCTTCTTCGAGGTGGATGGCAAGACGCCGGCCGCGCCCGGACGGGCGGCCACCCGCGCGGCGACTGCGCCTGCCGCGGCAGCGCATGGGTCGGCATCATGAGCGAGAGGGAGAACAAGCCCACGCTGTGGCGCACCATCGTGGCCGTGTGCTGGGCGATGCTGGGCGTGCGCAAGGGCAAGGAATACCAAAAGGATTTCGCCAGCGTCACGCCGCTGCATGTGATCGCCGTCGGTCTGGTGGCGATCGTGGCCTTGGTATTAGCGTTGATATGGATCGTCAATCTCGTCGTTTAGCCTTGGCTGAACGCGGGAGCCCTGGCGAGCAGGGCAGCATGTGCAAGAGCAGTTGAGACAGCGGTAAGAACAACGATCAACAGTGTCAGGAGCCGAGTGATGAGTGCAACCCCTCAGGGCGCAACCCCTTACTACTATGTGCCGGCCGAATCCAGCCATCCCGTCATGGCGGCCATCGGCCTGTTTTTCGTGATCCTGGGCGCAGGCACCTGGATCAACGGCTATGACTGGGGCATGTACTCCCTGTTCCTGGGCCTGGTCTGGTGGCTGGCCGTGCTCTTCGTCTGGTTCCGCGAAGCGGCGCGCGAGAGCGAGGCCGGGCTCAACAGCCGCAAGATCGACCTCTCCTATCGCTGGAGCATGAGCTGGTTCATCTTCTCGGAGGTGATGTTTTTCGGCGCCTTCTTCACCGCCCTGTGGTGGGCGCGCGCGCATTCGGTGCCGGCGCTGGGCAGTCTGGCCAACGAGCTGCTGTGGCCCAACTTCCAGTCCATATGGCCCAGCGCGGGTGGCGGCGCGACGGCCTCTCCGGCCAATATCGTCGAGCCTTTCCAGACCGTGGGCCCGTTCTGGCTGCCCACCATCAACACGGCCCTGCTGCTGAGCTCGGGCGTGACGCTGACCATCGCCCACCATGCGCTGCAGGCCAACCACCGCGCGCGCTGCATAGGCTTTATGTGGCTGACGGTGGTGCTGGGCTTTGTGTTCGTCTGCGTGCAGGGCTACGAGTACTACCATCTCCATGCGGCCTACAACCTCAAGCTCAGCTCCGGCGTGTACGGCTCCACCTTCTACATGCTGACCGGTTTCCACGGCTTCCACGTGCTGGTGGGCATGCTGATGCTGTTCTTCATCACCCTGCGTCTGATGAAGGGCGACTTCACCGATAAGCATCACTTCGGCTTCGAAGGTGCAGCCTGGTACTGGCACTTTGTGGACGTGGTCTGGCTGTTCCTGTACGTCCTCGTCTACTGGCTGTAAGCAGTAAGAGCGTGTTCACGCTCTTGGAATCAAAGCGCCTTGCGCTTGCCCGCTTGAGGTTTCAGCATGAAGCAATGCTGAAACCCATAAGGAGCAATCGCAAGGCGCTTTGATATTGATAGCTGTCCGATGTCTACTGTCCCGGCTGCCAGCCCGTGGGGTGCAGATAGCCAAGTTTGGCGGCCACCAGAATGCAGATGAACAGCGCGATGGACAGGCCCACGCGCAAGGCCAGCGCGCGGAACATGTTCTTGCCACGCCGCGCGTCATCGCCGCCGTTATCGCTTCTGCGCATCATGAAGAACAGGGCGCTGGCCAGGCTCGCAAGAATCGCCAGAAAAGCGAGAATGATCACGAATTTCATGGACGGATTATCCGGTGCGCTCTTCCCGAATTCCAGACCTCTGGCGGTTTGTACTGATCACCTTGGCGGCCGTGCTCTGCGCGGCCATCGCGGCCTCCCTAGGCTTCTGGCAGCTGGGCCGCGCGGCGCAGAAGCAGGCGCTGTTCGACGCGATCGCCAGGCAGCAGGCCCAGGCTCCCTGGCATAACGCGCAGCTGGCCGCCAAGCTGCCCATGGTCACCGAGCCCATCGGCGCCGGGCAGGCGCAGGAGCTGCTGCACCGGCCCGCGCAGCTGCAAGGCCAGTGGCTGGCCGAGCAAACCGTTTTTCTCGACAACCGGCAGATGCAGGGCCGGGTCGGTTTCTATGTGCTCACGCCGCTGCGCCTGGCCGCGCCGTACGAGCATGTGGTCATCATCGTGCAGCGCGGCTGGGTGCCGCGCAATTTCATGGAGCGCACGGCCTTGCCCGAGGTGCGGACGCCCGATGGCACGGTCTCCATAGCGGGGCGGCTGGAGAGCCCGCCTTCGAAGCTGCTGGAGTTGGAAGCCGCGGGCGACGGCGGGGCAGACCCTGATGGGCAAAAGTCACGCATCCTACAGAATGCAGACATTGCCCAATGGGCGCATCGCAGCGGTCTGCCGCTGCTGGGCCTGAGCCTGGTGCAGACCGAAGGCACGGCCGGCGATGGCCTGCTGCGCGACTGGCCGCAGATCAACGCCGGCGTGCAAAAGCACTATGGCTATGCGGCTCAATGGTTCGGACTCGGTATCTTGGTGGTATTGCTCTATGTCTGGTTTCAACTCGTCCGACGCTTTTACCTCCGGCCCCGCGCTGCAGGCGCGGCAGCGCAGCCTCGATGAGCCGCTGAGCCTGGCCGTGCACGGCCTGCCCGACCCCGGCGATATGCTGCAGCAGCGCAGACGCAGCGGCCGCTGGAAGATGCTGGCCGTGCTGCTGGTCTGCGCGGCGCCCGTGCTAGCGTCCTACTTCACCTACTATGTGCTGCGGCCCACGCAGCAGCGCAGCTTTGGCGAACTGATCGCCGCCCAGCCCGGCCTGCCCGCGGTGCAGGCCCAGACTCTGGACGGACGCAACGTGGAGCTGCAAAGCCTTAAGGGCCAGTGGCTGCTGCTGAGCACCGGCAGCGGCGCATGCGCCGAGCGTTGCCGCGGCAATCTCTATCTGCAGCGGCAGCTGCGCGAGGCCCTGGGGCGGGAGAAGGACAGGCTGGACTGGGTCTGGCTGGTCAACGACGGCCAGCCCGTGCCCGCATCCATACTGCCCGCGCTAGACCAGGCCACGGCGCTACGCGTGCCGGCGGCCGCCATCGACGGCTGGCTCAGGCCCGCTGCCGGTCATGCACTCGATGAACACCTGTATGTGGTCGACCCGCAGGGCCACTGGATGATGCGTTTCCCGGCCGCTATGGACAAGGCCGCGGCGGGCCGGGCCAGGCGCGATCTGGAGCGGCTGCTGCGCGCCTCGGCATCCTGGGACGAGGCGGGACGCGCGGGTACGACACCAGGCAAGGACTGACGTCGGACCGGGAGCAACGGGGGCGGCAAGGGCTATCGGCTATCCAGATCGTGTTCGGCAAGGAGAGCGGCATGCAGGCAGATGTCATGAATGTGGAAACCACTCCCCGGGCTGTGCTGCAGCCTTCGCGCTGGGCCCAGTATTACGCTTTGACCAAGCCGCGCGTGGTGCAGCTGATCGTGTTCTGCGCTTTCATCGGCATGGTGCTGGCCGTGCCCGGCGTGCCCAGCTGGCATGACTGGGGGCAGATGCTGGCGGCCTGTGCGGGCATCTGGCTGGTGGCCGCAGCCGCCGCGGCCTTCAACTGCCTGGTGGAGCGCAGCATAGACGCGCGCATGAAACGCACGGCCTGGCGGCCCACGGCGCGCGGCGAGCTCGGTCACCGCCAGGCCCTGGTCTTCTCGGTCCTGCTGTGCGCGGCGGGCGCCGCCATCCTGGTGCTGGCCGTGAACACGCTGACCTTATGGCTGACGCTGGCCACCTTCATCGGCTATGCGGTGATCTACACCCTGGTGCTCAAACCCATGACACCGCAGAACATCGTGATCGGCGGGGCCTCGGGGGCCATGCCGCCCGTGCTGGGCTGGGTCGCGATGACGGGGCAGGTCGGCCATGAGGCGCTGCTGCTGTTTCTCATCATTTTTCTGTGGACGCCGCCGCACTTCTGGGCTCTGGCCCTGTACCGGGTCGAGGACTACCGGCGCTCCGGCCTGCCCATGCTGCCCGTGACCCATGGCAACGCCTTCACGCGGCTGCAGGTGTTCCTCTACACCGTGGTGCTGTTTGCGGCCTGCCTGCTGCCGTTTGTGGCGGGCATGAGTGGCTATCTCTACCTCTGTGCCGCAGTGATTCTGGGCTTGGGCTTTTGTGCCTACGGTTGGGCTTTGCTGCGCAGCTATTCGGATGCGCTGGCACGCAAGACATTCCGCTTTTCCCTGATTCATCTGAGCCTGCTGTTTGCAGCCTTGCTGGTGGATCACTACATGGCCTGACCGACCACGGACCAGCGAGCTGCGCTGCGCGCCCTGGGCGCGGCAGTTCCGGCCCGCACGGCCTGCCCGCAGTGATCGCGGCCGTGGCCAGGGACTGCAAGATCTGCTGCGAGAAAGTGCGGTGCAAGACCGCCGGCAGCCGTACGTTGCCGGCTGGATGTGGCGGGCTGGGCAATACCGGTTTGTCAGTACCGATGACGCGACTGTGATGTGTGTCACAGTCGCGGCAAATCCTGCGTCTAGATCCGCTGTCGTGGCGTGCGCAGGCGCATGAGACTCCTTAGAGTGGACGACTCGCCCGTCAGGGTCCGGGTTGCCAAGTTGTCCGAGGAAGAAGTCATCCATGCGGCGAAGCGTCTACACCACCCAGCGTGAATATCCTCTGAGCGAAGGGGAAACGCTGTTGTCCACCACCGATCTGAAGGGGCGCATTGTCTATGCCAACGATGCGTTCATCCGCGTCAGCGGCTTTGAGCGCGGTGAACTCTATGGCAAGGCCCACAACATCGTGCGTCATCCCGACATGCCGCAGGCCGCTTTTGCCGACATGTGGGACACTGTTCAGCAGGGCCTGCCCTGGTCGGCCTTGGTCAAGAACCGGCGCAAGAACGGCGACCATTACTGGGTGCGAGCCAATGCCAGCCCTATTCGCCGCAGCGGCGAGGTCGTGGGCTATCTTTCGGTGCGGACCAAGCCGGCGGCCGAGGAGGTGGCGCAGAACGAGGCGCTGTATCGCCAGCTGCAGGCCGGCGCATCCCATCTGGGACTGCAGCGTGGCTTTGTCGTGGGACGTGGGCTGTGGCGCAGCTTGCAGGCCCGTTGGCGTGCCCGCTCGCTGGGCATGCGCCTGCAGGGCCAGCTGCTGGGCCTGGGCGCGGCGGGGGCCATGGCCTGCCTTGCGGTCGCGCAAGCGCCGCAGGTCTGGCTGCTGCCCGTGCTCATGCTGTGGCTGCTGTTGACGACCCTGATCATGTGGCGGCTGCAGGCCGAAATGGTTGCGCCCTTGTGCGCGGTGCTGGCGCAGGCGCGGGCGGTGGCCAGCGGCCAGCTCGCACAGCCGCAGCAGAGTGAGCGCATGGACGAGATCGGCGAACTGATGCGCTCGGTGCAACAGGCCGGATTGAATCTGAATTCGCTGGTCGGCGATATCCAGGGCAAGGCAGGCCGTGTGCATGCCTGCGCCGAGGAGCTGCATCAGGGACACGGTCATCTGAGCGCCCGTACCGAGGCTGCGGCAGCGAGCCTGGAGCAGGCCGCGCAGGCGATGGAGCAGCTCACGGCGGCCATACAGAGCAACAGCGAAAAGGCCGGCTATGCCGCTGACAGCGCGCGGCACAGCGTGCAGTCCGCCAGTGATGGTGCGGTAGTGGTGGCGCAGCTGGTGCAGACCATGCAGGGTGTGACTCGGGCCAGTCAGCGCGTGAGCGAGATCAGCGGCCTGATCGACTCGATTGCCTTTCAGACCAATCTGCTGGCGCTGAATGCGGCCGTGGAGGCGGCCCGTGCCGGCGAGCATGGCAAGGGCTTTGCCGTGGTGGCGGCCGAGGTGCGGGCCTTGTCGCAAAAAAGCGCCCAGGCCGCGCGCGACATCAAGGCGGTGGTCGACGAATCGCAAAGCCAGGTGCTCCAGGGCTTTCGCGTGGCCGAGCAGGCGGGCGGCACCATGCAGGGCGTCGTGGCCTCCATGCAGGGCCTGGCGGGGCTGGTGCAGGACATACGCCTGGCCAGCCAGGAACAGGCCGCGGGCATGGAGCAGATCAACCAGGCCGTGGGGCAGCTCGAACAGATGACCCAGCAAAACGCCGAACTGGTGCGCCAGGGCACGCAGCTGACCGAAACGCTGGCGCAGCAGGCCGCACGCCTGGACGAGGCCGCATCGGTGTTCCAGGGCTGAGCCATGGATTGCCTGCCGATTTGCCGGCCTATGGCCGAATGCCCTGCCAGCTGCGATGCGCTGGAAGATGGACTCAAGCGCGCCGCGCTCGATGCGGCGCCCGACGGCATCCTGCTGGTGGACCGAGGCGGCACGATCCTCATGGTCAATGCGGCCCTGGAGGCCATGTCGGGCTATAGCGCGCGCGAGCTGATCGGCCGTACGGTCAATATGCTGCTGCCGCAGGCCGAACGCCAGGCCCATGTACAGCAGATGGGGAACTACTTTGACGCCCCCTGCAGGCGCCCCATGGGCCTGGGACGCAAGCTGCGGCTGGCGCGTAAAAACGGGGAGGTGCTGCCGGTCGATATCGCTGTAGGGCATTCGCCGACGCGGGGCGGAGCGGCCGTGGCCTTTGTGCGCGACATGTCCGAGGTGCGCCAGCTCGAGGCACGCATGCACTACCAGGCCACGCACGATACGCTTACAGGCCTGTTCAACCGCTGGCAATTCGGCCAGCGGTTGGAGCAGGCCATTGTGGCGGCGGAGCGCTCGGGGGAGGTCTTTGCGCTGCTGCTGCTCGATCTCGACGACTTCAAGGCGATCAACGACGGTTATGGCCATGCGGCCGGCGACCAGGTGCTGATCGAGGTGGCCGGCCGGCTGCGCAGCGTGCTCGGCGAGGCCGGCACTCTGGGGCGCATGGGTGGCGACGAGTTCACCGTGCTGCTGCCCAGCGTCAGCCTGCCGCTGCTCACCCAGACTATCGATGCCCTGCTGCGAGTCCTTTGCCGGCCATGTCGTATCAATCACTTCGAGCTGAGCTTTGGCGCCAGCATGGGGGTAGCCATGTTTCCCGAGGATGCGCGCGACGCCGCCACGCTGATGCGCTATGCCGACATGGCCATGTATCAGGCCAAGCAGCGCGGACGCGGCCACTACGCGTTGTATGCCCGGCACATGGGCCAGGCCATGGCCGAGAAGGTGCTGCTGCATGAGCGTCTCAAGCTGGCGTTGGAGAATGACGGACTCATGCTGCATTACCAGCCGCAGGTCGATGTGGCGACCGGGCAACTGCAGGCCGTGGAAGCCTTGCTGCGCTGGCATGATGACGAGCTGGGAGCGGTTTCGCCCGACCGCTTTGTGCCCGTGGCCGAATCCACCGGGCTGATTCTCGCCCTGGGTGCCTGGGTGATTGATGCGGCCTGCCGCCAGATCGCCGCATGGGCGCATGCGGGTACGCCGCTGCGCGTGGCCGTGAACCTGTCGGCACAGCAGCTGCGCCAGAGCGATCTGGCGCAGCGACTGGAGCATAGCTTGCGAACCCATGGTGCGCCGCCCCATCTGCTCGAACTCGAGGTCACCGAATCCGCCGCCATGACCGACCCCGAGCAGGCGCGCCAGATCCTGTTCAGCCTGCAGGCACTGGGCGTGTGCGTGGTGCTCGACGACTTCGGCACGGGCTACTCGTCCCTGGCCCATCTGCGGCTGCTGCCCGTGTCCAGCATCAAGATCGACCGGGCCTTCATCGGCCCCATGCTGCACAGCGAGGCCGATGCCAAGATCGTCCAGGCGGTCATTGCCCTGGCCAAGACCCTGGGCCTGAAGGTGGTGGCCGAAGGCGTGGAGCGGCCCGGGCAGCTGCGCTGTCTGCATCGCTGGGGCTGCGATGCCTACCAGGGCTGGCTGTACTCCAAGGCCTTGCCGGCGCCGGAGATCGCGCGGCTGCGCCATGCGGCGCCAGGCTCGATAACGGTCCCATGCTGATCAGCGCGGCGCACGCCCGGCCGCGCTCAGCGCCAGCAGTGCCGGCGCATGGATTTCGCAATGCCAGCGGTCGCGCCGCAGCACGCTGTCTTGCTGGGCCAGGCTGCGCAGGCTGCGGGCAACCGTTTCGCGCGTGGTCGCGAGCAGCTCGGCCAGGATGGCATGGCTGGGCAGGCGTACGAGGCTGCTGCCCTGCACGCGTGCCAGCTGCAGCAGCGCCGCCGCGAGCTGCCCGGTCGCTCCGCGTATGCGCACGATGCGCGCCCAGTCGGCCAGTTGGGCCTGGGAGCGCGCATAGCCCGCGGCCACCGCCTGCAGCAAAGGCACATCGACCAGGCCCAGCCGTTTTATGGTCTCGATCGGCACCACGCAGGCGCGGCCCGGTGCAATGGCCTGGCAGGACAGCTGGGCCGGCTCGCCGAGCAGGGCCGCGCTGCCCAGCGTCTGCGCGCTGCCGAACAGCCCCACGGGGCGCTGCAGGCCGTCTTCGCCCTGGCGCAGCACCAGGGCCGTGCCGACCTTGATGATCTTGAGCTCTGTGGCGATGCGACCTTGCTGCAACAACAGCTCGCCCTTGTGAAAGATTTTTTCGGTGATATGTGGTTGCCACAGCCGGTGCACATCGCTCGGCAGGCGGCCTAGCAAGCAATGCAGCTCGCGGGCGCAGGTGTTGCAGCCCTTGGGGGCGCGCGTGGTAGGCATGATCATGGTGACGGGCGCGGCCGGTCGCGTGAGGATGGCCCGACGAGGTCCGCCATGCATGGGCATGCATCTGGGGCGCCGGGAGAACAGGACAGCCTAGAGCCAGGCCGCCCTAAAGGAAACTAAATGTAATTGTGTCACCGGGGTAAGTTGCCGGGCTTTGATCTAGCGCGAACAATTTGCAGTTGGATCTTGCTTTTGCCATGAGCACTGTCCGGTGCTCATGCCCTGCGTTATGCGCTTGACTAGGCCTCTGGACGATTCGGCTCAAGGAGGGGCGCCACCTGCGCTGCTGCTGTTTGCCGCAGTGATGCTAGGGTTGGGGTTTTGCGGTTATGGTTGGGCTCTGCTGCGCAGCTATTCGGCGGCGCTGGCACGCAAGACCTTCCGCTTTTCCCTGATTCATCTGCGCCTGCTGTTTGCAGCCTTGCGGGTGGATCACTACACAGCCTGACTGACCATGGACAAACGAGGTGCGCTGCGCGCATTGGGCGCGGCAACTCTGGCCTGCACGGCCGCTTTGGCATTGACTGCCTGCAACAAGAACGAGCAGCCCAAATTTCAGGGCGTGGATGTGACCGGCGCCGAATATGCCAAGGATATTCCGCTGGCCGATGTGAACGGCCGGCGCCGCAGCCTCAAGGACTTTTCCGGCAAGGTGGTGGCCGTGTTCTTTGGCTACACCCAGTGCCCCGATGTCTGCCCCACGACGCTGGGGGAGCTGGTCGAAGTCAAGCAGGCCCTGGGCGCCGACGGTGACAAGCTGCAAGCCATCTTTGTCTCGCTGGATCCGGAGCGCGATACGCCCGAGATGCTCAAGGCCTATCTGGCCAACTTCGACGACAGCTTTGTGGGCCTGCATGGCACGCCCGAAGAGATCGCGGCCGTGGCCAAGGATTTCAAGATCTTCTACAAGAAGGTGCCGGGCAAGACCGCCGGCAGCTATACGCTGGACCACTCGGCGGGCACCTATCTGTATGACCCCCAGGGTCGTTTGCGCATCTATGAGCGCTATGGTGCGGGCCCGCAGGTCCTGGCCCAGGACGTCAAGGCCCTGCTGGGCTGAAGCCCGGTTAGCAAGCATTTGCAAGTTGGGGAAACTCCTTGTCACACATTCATCTTTGATATAGCGCAAACAGATTGCTTGTTACGCTGCGCATAGTTGATGCCTTGAATCACTTGGTAGGGCCGACCGCCCGGCTGCGGAAGCCGGCGGCAGGCCTCTGATGCAGCATGAGGAGGTGCGGCACGCAGGAACGCCGGGGTGGATGCTAGGAGTGCGCATATGGGCGAGTGCCCTTTTTCCTCATTGACGGAACCCGTTTCCACCGCGGCGCTGGTCGAATGCCATAACCGGTTGGCTCAGGCCTTGTCCACCTGGGAGGCTGGAGCGGATACAAATGCTGTGCAGCTGCAGCGCTGGCTGTTGACGCAGCGCGAGCGCGACGCTCTGGATGCGGCTCCGGACGGCATTTTGCTGGTGGGGCGCGACGGCTGCATCATCGCAGCGAATGCCGCCATGCTGGCCATTTCGGGCTATGAGCGCGGTGAACTCGAGGGGCAGGGGCTGGACATCCTGCTGGCCCCGGACGTGCGCGCCACCCATGGCCACTATCTGCGCAGCTATTTTGCCCAGCCCTCGCGCCGGCCCATGGGCCTGGGCGGAGCGCTGTGGATGCAGCGCAAGCCGGGAGGCGCGATACCGGTGGACATCGCGCTAGGGTATTTCGGCCACGAGAGTCACGGGCTGGCCGTGGCTTTTGTGCGGGACGTGACCGAACTCAGCCAGATGCAGCAGCGCCTGAAGTTCCAGGCCACGCGCGACACCTTGACGGGGCTCAACAACCGCTGGCAGTTCGGCCAGGACCTGCAGGAGCAGCTCAAGATCGCCCAGGCCAATGGCGATGCGCTGGCCCTGCTGCAGCTGGATCTGGACAACTTCAAGGCCATCAACGACGGCTATGGCCATGCGGCGGGCGACCAACTGCTCAGGGAGGTGGCGCGGCGACTCAAGGCTCAGCTGCGCAGCGAAGGCATTCTGGCGCGCCTGGGTGGCGACGAATTCATGCTGCTGCTGGTGGGGGAGGGCGCGGCGCGCGCCAGGTTCTGGAGCGAGCAGATACTCGCGGCCCTGGCCATGCCTTTCAAGCATGACGGCCTGGCGCTGGACTTTGGCGCCAGCATAGGCATTGCGCTCTATCCCGACAATGCGCAGTCGGGCGACGACCTCATGCGTTTTGCCGACATGGCCATGTACAGCGCCAAGGCCCAGGGCCGGGGCAAGGCCGTGTTCTTCGAGCCCAGCATGGGCAAGGAAATGGCCGAGCGCGTGCTGCTGGCCGAACGGCTGCGCATGGCGCTAGGCTATGGCGGCCTGCAACTGCACTACCAGCCGCAGGTGGATGTGAAAACGGCCAGGGTGGTGGGCGTGGAAGCCCTGCTGCGCTGGAACGATCCCGTGCTCGGCAATGTCAGCCCGGCACGCTTCATTCCCGTGGCCGAGGCCTCGGGCCAGATCGTCGCCCTGGGCAACTATGTGCTCGATGCGGCCTGCAAGCAGATCGCGGCCTGGCTCAAGGCCGGGACGCCGCTGCGCGTGGCGGTCAATCTGTCGGCCTATCAGCTGCGCCAGGTGAATCTGGTCGAGCAGGTCGCCAGCTGTCTGCGCAGGCACGAGGTGCCGCCGCAATGGCTGGAGCTCGAGGTGACCGAATCCCAGGCCATGATCAACCCCGACCAGGGGCGCCAGGTGCTGGCCGAACTGGCCGAGCTGGGGGTCACGATTGCGCTGGACGACTTCGGTACCGGCCATTCGTCGCTGGCCTATCTGCAATACCTGCCGCTGCAGCGCGTCAAGCTGGGGCGCGAGTTCCTGCTGCCTTCGCCCTGCCGGGACCGGCTCATGGAGGGCATTGTCCACATGGCCCATGCGCTGGATCTGGAGGTGGTCGCCGAGGGCGTGGAGCAGAACGATCAGCTCCAGCTGCTGCGCGATATCGACTGCGAGTGCTTCCAGGGTTGGCTGCATTCCAGGGCCATGTCCGCCGACCAGATGCAGGCCTGGCTGGCCGTGGCTTGAGGCCCTCCAGGCCCGGAGGGGCTAGGTCGCCTAGGCGGCCTGCTGTATCCCGGCCAGCTCGCGTGCGGGAATCGGTGCTTCGCCGCTGGCCATGCGCATCAGCAGCGAATGCAGCATCTCGGTAGACAGTCCGTGCAGCACCAACCGGTAGGCCGCATACAGCGTGGACAGCGGCACCATGGGGTGCTTGTTGTTGAGCAGCACCAGATGTTCGGGCGAGGCCAGAATCTTGGCGCAGTAGATGGCGATGGTTTCGTCGAGCTGCAACGAGTTGCTGGCGCGCCAGAAGTCGTTGTCGGTCAGCAGCAGCTGGTAGACCGGCGTGTAGATTTCGATGGCGCTTTGCAGGTCCAGCAGATTCAGCCTGCCGCGCGGCATGTCCTCGAGCCTGAGATCCGGATCGTGGATCATGGAGAAGTCCGGCTCCGGCACGGCGACCAGCTGCTGCCCGTTTTCGCGCAGCGCCTTGTTCAGGCGGATCACGAAGTTGAACAGGTTCAGGTCGTGCCTGAGGAATAGCTCGTCCTTCACGTCGTCGATCTGCGTGGGCGTCAGCGGCGTGGTGCCAACCTTGGTCGGAGCGTTGGCGGCTACGAACTGCAGCACCTGCGAGCCCAGGTGGAAGTGGCGCATGATGAGCCAGTTGGCCTCGGGCGAGACGAAGTGGTTCATGCTGAAGGCCAGCAGCCGGTGCAGCAGCATGGAGTGGGCCCAGCGCTTGGGCAGAAAGATCTTGAGCGCCTGGATCACGATCATGCTCAGCCGCGCCAGCGGCCGGATGGCGGGCAGAAAGAACTGGCGCGATGCACCGCTGCAGTCGCGCAGCCAGGCGGCCTTGACCGCGTCGGGCAGGGGGGTGCTCTGGTCCAGATAGAGCGCCAGCCAGGGGTTGGGGTCGCGCTCGTCCCAGACATGGTCCTTGAACTCGTTCTTCATCGGGCCTTCCTCTTACTCGGCCAGCACATGCTGGAACTGCATCAGATACATGGCGGCGGTGTGGCGCGCCGTCTGCAAAATGGCCTGCTGGGCCGTGCCCGCGCCGTCCAGCTCCAGCGCCATCTGCACGGCCAGCAGCCAGCGCTCCAGATGGTTCTCGTCGTTGGCGCCGTGATATTCGAGAAAGCGGAAGGCGTCGGGCGGCAGCGGCAGGCTCTGGCGCAGCAGCGGCAGCAGGCTGGGCACGATGCGCTGGCCCGTGCCTTCGATGATGTAGATTGCGCCCAGCAGGCCTATGGGGTCGGGCGTGGCGGCCAGGCCGTGCAGATAGGCGTTGAGCGCTTCTCCGCCGGGGTTGCGGCGCAGTTTGGCCATATCGGTCTCGGTGCCGCCGGCCCTGAGGTAGTCGGCATGCAGGATCTTGAAGTCGTTCTGCTCGTCGCTCGCATGCAGGTCGATCAGCGAGGCCAGGGCCGCATAGTCGCCGGTCAGCGAGGCCGCGCCCTCGCGCATCCACAGGCTGCCTTCGCGCACCTGGGGAATCCAGTGGCTCATCCAGCGTACATAGTCGGTCGTTTGCAACTGGCGCGTGCGGATGCGCTGCAGCAGCGGCGTGCGCCAGACGCGCGAGCGGTAGTCCTGCCAGATGCTGGCCAGCTCGGTCAGCAGCGGCGCCAGCGCCGCGGGCGCGCGCGCCGGGTCGTGCGGTGCGGCGATGCCGGAGACATCGGGCAGCGCATCGTCGGCAATGGCTTCGGAGGCCTCGGTCCTATGAGGGAAAACCGCTGGCTGTGTTTGTGCAGCAGGCGCGTCAGCCTCCACTTCCCATAGCATGTAGCCGGCCGTGAAGCGGCCCGACTCGGGGATGAAGCACAGCAGCGTATCGCCGGCCTTGAGGCGCGCGCCTTCTTTTTCCAGGAACTCGGACAGCATGATGAAGATGGACGCCGCGCCGGTGTTGCCGCGCCAGGCCAGATTGCTCCACCAGCGCTCGCGCGGGATGGCCAGCTGGGCCTTGCCCAGCAGATCGTCGACCACGGGGATGAAGCGCTCCGACGAGTAGTGGCAGAGAAAATGGTCTATGCCGCGCTCGGGCACCCAGCCCTTGTGGGCCAGGTCCGCGTACTCATGGATGCAGACGTCGAACAGATGCGGCAGCAGGCGGATGTCCTGGCGCAGCGCCAGCGCGCCGGCGGCCTCGGCATCGCTCCAGGCGGGGAAGTCCAGATGGCTTTTGCTGCGGTCGGGCGTCATGCCCAGTTGCATGCACACGGGATAGTCGCCCGCAAAGCTGCGCAAATGGGTCCATTTGAGCTTGAGGCGCAGGCCGCCGGCCTGCGGCAAGGCCTTGGGGCCGCCCAGCAGCACGGCGCCCGCGCCGTCGGAAAGCATCCAGCGCAGAAAGTGGGCGTCGAAATCGGTGTCATAGCTTTGTGCCGCAAAGCGCGAGCGCTTGAACAGCCGCGACGGCATTTCGCTGGCCACCGACAGGGCCAGGCGGTGCGCACCGCTTTCCACGGCCATGGCGGCCGCCTGCATCGCGCCCACGCTGGCCGCGCACACGCCGTGAACCGACAGCGTTTCCATGGGCGGTGCGGCCATCTCGCCCTGGATCATGCTCGCAAAGCCGGGCATCAGCGCATCGCCGCCCGAGGAGCCGCTGGAGAGAAAGCCGATATCGGCCAGTGTCTTGCCGGCACCGTCCAGCGTGGACTGGATGGCCGAGGCCGCCATCTGCGCATTGCTGAACACGGTATGGCCCGCGTCATCGATGGCGTAGTGGCGGGTCTGGATGCCGTTTTCGGCGAGTATGCGACGCTTGATGCGCTCGGAGATGCGGTTCAGCGGGGCAACGAACGCATCCATGCCGGCGTTGTCCACCGGGGCGCCGGGCAGAAACATTCCGGCAGACTGCAGATAGACGTTCGAATAGGCAACAGGCATAAATCCTCAACAGGTTTTACTGAACAGCTTCGGGCGGCATTTGCGGCCGGGTGCGGGCTGCGGGCCGGACCAGGCCCAGCACGAACACGCGTCCCATATAGGGCAGCAGCCCGCCCTCGTTCAGCGCGGGTGTGACCCGCCGGCGGTAGATCCGGTCGTGCAGCGTGCTCAGCTCGGACCAGTGCGCATGCGGGCACTCGTGGTGTGCGGTGTGCAGGCCAATATTAAAAAGCAGGGGGTTGACCAGCCCCTCGAAGTTGCGCGCGTAGTTCAGCTCGATACCGGGAGTATTGCGCTGCGCTCTGGTCAGCGGTCTGCCGTCCGCGTGGGCATGCTGCAGATAGTTGGTGGCCAGCAGCCAGTGCAGGCCGTGGAGCTGGGGCACGATCACGAAGAGCAGCGCTTTCTGCCAGTCCAGCCAGAGAAAAAAGCCCCAGCTGGCCAGCCACAGCGCGTACTGCCCCATGCAGTAGCGGAAGGCGCCGGGCCAGTGCCGGCGCAGATTGCTCAGCCAGCGAAAGAACAGCGGGTAGAGCACCCAGGCGGCCTGCAGCGGATGGATCAGATAGCCCCAAAGGTGGTTGGTGTCGCCGCCGAACTCGGGGCGGTAGGTGCGTGCAATGTCCCTGGGGCCGTGGCGGAAGCGGTGGTGGTTGCCCACATGGGCGGGCCAGAACACAAAGGTCGGATGGCCCTGCAGCAGCGTGAGCCAGTAATCGGTGAAGCGGTTGCTCCAGCGGCCCCACCACATGCGCACATGGGTGTGGTTGTGGTGTATCACCCCCACGCCCAGCGTCAGGAACAGCTCCAGCGCATAGAGCACGAAGTGGAAGCCATGGCTCCACTGCCACCAGACCAGCAGCGGCATGAGCAGCATGTAGAACAGGGATTGCCAGTCGCGCCAGTGGCGCAGGCTGGGCAGCAGGCGCCGGCCGGGAGATTTGCGCATTCAGCGAGGACCGGAGGACTTGACCTGGGTGCGCATGATCCGGTCCATGAAGGCCAGCGAAAAGCCGTAGTTGCCGGCCGGCCGCGCATGATGCAGATGGTGGCGGCGGCTGGCGGCCAGCAGATGGCTGTCCGAGACCTTGGGGAAAAAGTCGTAGTTGGAATGGCCTATCGTGTTGAGGATCAGGCTCAGCACGGGCACCGCGGCCAGCGACCAGAAACTGAAGTCATGCACTACCATGGGCAGCAGGATGATGTTGCCCAGCATCAGCGCCTCGACGGGGTGAAAGCTGTAGGTGGACCAGGGCGTGGTCACCGTGGAGCGATGGTGATCCCCGTGATAGCGCACCAGTTGGCGCGTGTGCAGCAGGCGGTGGTTGATCCAGAAATGCACCTCGTTCCAGAGCAGCAGGGCGAGGATTTCCAGCGCGATGCGGCCGGCACCGGCCGCAGGCGCCAGATGTGCCCAGCCCAGCTTGAGGAAGCCCCAGGGCACGATCGTGCCCAGGCCGAAGACCAGGACGGAATTGAAGGACAGGCGCCGTTCGCGTTGCAGCTGATCGGGCTTGAGCGGGCGCGTATCCAGCGTCCGTCCCAGGCCGTGGTGCGCCAGCCAGCGCGTGAATGCACTCATGCCCCAGCCGCCCAGCAGATAGAGCGTGCCGAAAGAAACCAGCCCCAGTGCCATGACTTGCCAGGCATTGAGCTGTATGAACCAGGTACCAGCGTCCATGAAGGCTCCAAAAGCGGTGGCGCTGCCCTAGATAAAACAATGCGCCCAATGGCATAGCGTAAACGTATGCCTGTCGGGCGCATGATAAGGGATGCGGTAGTAGCTCTATCCGATACCCAAAGGCGTATCAATCGAGCAAGGCGGTCTTGAAACCGGGACATCCCAGACGAGAAGCACTGGGCAAGAGCCCAGGCGGCCCGCCGCCTTGCGGCGAAGCTGCGGTCTCCCCCCGGAAGAGAAGGAGCGTGCGATTACTGCGCCGTGATGTGCTGTTCGCGGATGATGGTGCCCAGGGCCTTCACATCCTGCTGGATACGGTTGTGCAGGCCTTCGGGCGAGCTGCCCACCGCCTGCCAGCCTTGCATGGCCAGCTTCTGGCGCATTTCGGGGCTGCGCACGATTTCGCTCACGGCAGCCGCGAGCTTTTCCACATGGGCCTTGGGCATGGACTTGGGTGCCGCCACGGCGTTCCAGATCTCGAGGTCGAAGTTGTTGATGCCCAGGTCCTTGAGGCTGGGCAGTCCCGGAGCCAGCGGGCTGCGGGCCGCCGAGGTCACGCCTATGCCGTGCAGCTTGCCGGCCTGGATCTGGTTCATGGCCAGCGCCGGCGGCAGCATGGACAGCTGCAGATCGCCCCCCTGGATGCCGTTGAACACCTGAGGGTAGCCTGTGTAGGGCACGTGGACGGCCTTGATGGTCGAGCGGCTCTTGAGCAGTTCCATGCCCAGATGGCCCACGGTGCCCACGCCGGGCGAGCCGTAGCTCCATTTGTCGCCGGCCTTGGCGGCCGCGTCGAGGAAAGCCTTGCCCTGGGGTGCCGAGGCCGGAGCCACCAGCACCAGCGGCGCCACACCGATCAGGCTCACGGGCTGGAGATCCTTGACCGGGTCGTAGCGCACCGCGGGGTTGAGCAGCTTGGCAATCGTCATATTGCCGTTGATCATCACGCTGAAGGTATAGGCGTCGGCCTTGGCCACATATTCGCCGGCGATATTGCCGCCCGCGCCCACGCGGTTTTCCACGATGATGGTCTGGCCCAGCTTTTTCTCCAGCGGCTCGGCCAGTGCGCGGGCCGTGAGGTCGGGGGAGGAGCCGGCGGGGAAGCCCACGATCAGGTGCAGGGGCTTGTCGGGCCAGTTGTCGGCGGCCATGGCTGCGGGGAGCGTGGCGGCGGCCAGCAATGCGGCTGCGGCGGCAGCCAGTCGGCGGCGAGACAGATTCTTCAAGGTATGGGCAGGCATGGCAGGTCTCTGGAGTCTTGTCGGTATGGATGCCGGTCGCGACGCTGGCGGCATCGCGCCGAAAAATAAAAAACCCGGAAATTATCCGGGTTTGAGGTTCAGCATTTCTGCCTTTTTAGGCGCTCAGGCGCAAGTTGGCGTTCAGGCAAACTCCGCCAGCGCTTTTTTCATCTTCTTCATGGCCGCGACCTCGATCTGGCGGATGCGCTCGGCGCTCACGCCGTACTCGGCAGCCAGCTCATGCAGCGTCATGCCGCCCGAGCCGTCATCGTTGACCTTGAGCCAGCGCTCTTCCACGATGCGACGGCTGCGCGCGTCCAGACCTTCCAGCGCCATGCTCAGGCCGTCGGTGGCCAGATGGTCGCGCTGGCGCGACTCGATCATGGCCGTGGGCTCGTGGCTGGCGTCGGCCAGATAGGCGATGGGGCCATAGGCCTGCTCGCCGTCATCGCTGGGCGAGGGGTCCAGCAGCACATCGCCACCGGCCAGGCGGGTTTCCATCTCGATGACTTCCTCGCGCTTGACGTTGAGCTTGGCCGCCATGGCGTCAATCTCGTGTGTCGTGAGGGTTTCACGCATGACGGCATCGTCGTCGGCCAGGGCCGCGTCCGACTTCATGTCATGCTTCATCGAGCGCAGATTGAAGAACAGCTTGCGCTGGGCCTTGGTGGTCGCAACCTTGACCATGCGCCAGTTCTTCAGGATGTATTCGTGGATCTCGGCCTTGATCCAGTGCATGGCGTAGCTGACCAGGCGCACGCCCTGGTCCGGGTCAAAGCGCTTGACCGCCTTCATCAGGCCCACGTTGCCTTCCTGGATCAGGTCGCCATGCGGCAGGCCATAGCCCAGGTACTGGCGGGAAATGGAGACCACCAGGCGCAGATGGGACATCACCAGACGCCCGGCGGCGTCCAGATCGTTGTTCTCTTTGAGTTTGCGTGCGTATTCCTGCTCTTCCTCTAGGGTGAGCATGGGCAGACGGTTCACGGCCGAGATATAGGCATCCAGGTTGCCCAGCGGTGGTACCAGAGCCCAAGGGTTCGCGGGTGCCAGGGCAGTAGCAATGGAGCCGGAGGCAGATTTCATTGCAGATTTCCTTTCTTCCATGATCTTCATGTTAGCACTCCATTAGAAGGAGTGCTAAAGACAAAGTTCCCGAGGATTTGTCGCTGCTCAATAGTGTGCGATCTCCGTGTAAACCCTTGGTAAACAAAGGCTTTTGTCGATTCTTCTTGAGTTTTGTACTTTTCTCACTCAGTGTTGTACTCATTTGCGAACCATTTTTTAATTTAAATCATTGATTTAGCTGAATAATTTTGGTTATTGGATAGTTCTCACTATCCTGATTTGCTATGTTTTTAAGCAAAATCGCTCAAAAAAGTCGAACTTATTAACGTGTTATTTTGTTCGTGAGCCAATCCGTCTGGGATCAATGGCTGCGCTCGCTCATGGAAGCCTTGGCTGGTGCCGCAATGCTGGATCTGCAACTGAAGTCATTCACCTTTTGAATTCCACGCCTAACTCAGCACGGTTCGGGGAGCACTGCAGGGGGTGTTTCGGAGGAAGCCGCTCCAGTGCGGCGATGTGGCTTCAGGGGGCATCCTGTACACCTGGGTCCAGTTGCCGAGCAGGTGAATCAGCTCAGTCCGTGAGAACAAAGTTCGTCGAGCAGCAGACTCTAAATTCGGCACTGACGGTCATTACCTCAGAGGGTTGCGTGTAGACGTAGGTGGGTCTGGAAGCCACACCACATGCACAACTGAGGGCCGCTCGCCCTCTCCGCTGTAGCGGGTTAAACAGTCATGAAGCTGGTCACAGGCTGCAATAGGCTGGCTGCTGTCAGCCAACTCAGCATGGTCAATGGCTGCTCCCACCCAAAGCTGTCATTGCACGGAGTCTTCCTAGCAGGTCCTCTCTACACCTCATAGCTGTCGCTGGAGTGTTATTAAGGCCAAGTGACCGCTTTTGCATGCGTTGAAGTGGTGCTGTCGAATACGAAGGGACTTTCCTAGCCCAGCGCTGGTGCGCGAAGTTCAGCATGGATGCCCGGAAGTCCTATCGGATTCGACTGGAGAATGCCATGACTGAGCTGACCTATGGGCCCATCGTGCGAGTGGGCGTTGATCTTTCCAAGCGGTTCTACCAAGTGCACGCGGTGGATCAGTGGGGCCACCGGGTACTGGCCAAATCCCTGTCTCCCGAGCGCTTTTATGCGTGGGCCACCACTCTGCCACAAGGCTGCCTGGTGGTCACCGAAGCCTGCGGCGGCTCGCACCATGTGGCAAGGCAGTTGCAGGCCATCGGTCTGGA
>NZ_JBFYGN010000011.1:0-129194 GCF_041079535.1 Comamonas guangdongensis
TGGTTTAAGTCGCACGCCTGGAAAGCGTGTGTGGGTTAATAGCCCACCGCGGGTTCGAATCCCGCCTGCTCCGCCAAGTTTGAAAACCAAGCTTACCAAGAGCTTGGTTTTTTACTTCTGATGACGAAGTAAAAAAGTTATCGCTGCGGAGCGGTGGATGAGTGGTTTAAGTCGCACGCCTGGAAAGCGTGTGTGGGTTAATAGCCCACCGCGGGTTCGAATCCCGCCTGCTCCGCCAAATGACAAAAGGCCTTGAAGCAATTCAAGGCCTTTTTCGTTTTGGCGACTCGGGCTCACCGACACCACCCTGGCACCAAGCATGGGGGGACTGCGGCAACGCCTCATGGATGTCCAACGCCTCTCAATAGATGCGCAGCTTGCCACGATCAGCAAACCCGCGAACACATCAATCAAGGTCAATTGGCGCTGGCTGGCACGGCAGAGAGTCTGTAATCGGCGCCGAGTCACAAGCCCAGCCGACAGATGCGGCATTCAGGAACAGCGCTTTCGCCTCTGCTACGGAGGAGACAAGAGCAAGAGGAAATAGCGCAGGCCACCAGCAGGGCTGAGGCGCTGGCATTCAGGGATAGCAGGCACCAACCGCGCCAATGGCTCTATGCCGGAATGGTCCGACTGACCGCCAGCTCTGAGTTCCGGTATCGAGGATCAAGACTCACCTCGTCACCCAGCCAATCCAACTGGGGCACAGGATGTTCCTCGGTCGGCAGCTCCACTTCTGCGACGACCAGGCCCGAGAGTTCTTTCTCGAAAACGTCGACTTCGAAGATCAGATCCCCGACGGGAATGCAGTACCTGATCTTCTCGACCCGCCCCAGAGTTGCAAAGCCCGCCAGAAGCGCTTGCGCGTCCTCGAGAGGCACTTCATACTCGAATTCCGCACGGGAGAGGCCCTTGGTCTTGCCTTTCAGCGTCAAGAAACCCCTGTCGCCCGCCACGCGGACCCTAACGACCATGCCGTTATCCGCCAGATAGCCCTGAGCCATCTTGGTCCCGGTCAAGCCCGCCAGCACTGCGGTGTCGCGGACGAGGAATTTACGTTCAATTTCTGTAGCCATATATCAAGCCCTTTCGCCGCTTCTCATTATGAATTTCACCCACGGCGCGAGGCAGGCACTCAGGCCGCTCTGGCCCCAGCCCGTATGCAATCGCGAAACAGCGGTGACTGCATGCACCCAAGCATTGCGGTGGCACCGAGTTCGGATCCGGCGGCACTTTCAACAGCCAGCCATCAGCGCCTTCCGGCATGGGTCATGGGGTGACCGCCATTGTGATGCGCCCACAAACGTCTGGTTCTGGCAAACCCTTCCGCTCAGAGCCAGCAGGCCGGAGCTTAGCGGGCGTCGCTGCTCAGCGATACGCGGATGAAATCGCTAGGAGCCCGTCCGAGTCGTTTGCGGAACATGGTCGAAAAAGCACTGGGACTGTCGTAGCCGAGATCCAGCGCCACCTGCGTGACCGATTGTCCCGCCGACAGCCTGGGCAGTGCGGCCAGCAAACATGCCTGCTGTCGCCATGCTCCAAAGCTCATGCCGGTCTGTTGCCGGAACAGACGGGTGAAAGTGCGCAGGCTTTTGTGCAGCTGCTGTGCCCACTGCTGCGGCGTGGCCTGGATATGGGGCGACCTCAGAAAGCCCTTGCACAGCTTTGCCAGCGACCGATCCTGCGGAATGGGTGCAAACAAAGGCATGGTCTGCGCCAGCCTTACTTCGTGCAGAAGCAGTTGCGCCAACGCACCGTCGCGCCCCTGTTCGTCGTAGAGCGCAGGCATGGACAAGGATGCCAGCAGCAACTGATGCAACAGCGGAGTGACCACCAGCGCCTCGCACTGCGTTCCCGCTCGCGGCGCGGCAGCCGGCTCGATATAGAGGCTGCGTGTGCTGACGCCCTGCATACGCACCCGGTGGCGCTTGCCCGCAGGAATCCACACGCCGCTGTATGGCGGGATGACCCATGCGCCGTCGTCTGTCTCAACCTCCATCAGCCCCGTCATTCCATAGAGCACCTGCGCACGCCGATGCGTGTGACTGTCCAGCAGCGTGCCCGGTGGATAGTCGGTTCCAATGGCAAGCAGAGGCCGTGCCACGGCATCCACGGAAGCTAGAGGGATGTTGTGCATAGGAGGGGTTTGGCTGAAACGAAAGGATTATTGTCCCGCTATCGAAAGACGGCCATACCGTCGCCCTCTATCGTGAGGTTTTGCAACATCACGATGATTTTCTTCCCATGTATTTTCTGCTGCTGTTCTTTGGCGTTGTGGCGGGTGTGACCACCGTCTTGTTTGGTTTCGGTGGCGGCTTTGTAGTCGTTCCGGTTCTGTATTCGGTGCTTGTGGCAACCTACGGTGCCGATAGCGAAGTGGGCCAAGCCGCCATGCACATTGCCGTCGCCACCTCGACCTGCGTGATGATTTTCGGTGCCGGCCTGGCCACGCTGCGTCACCACAGGGCCGGTACCGTGCAATGGGCTCAGGTGCGTCCGCTGCTGGGCTATATCGCTATTGGAGCCGTGCCCGGAGCTATTGCGACGCTTGCCTTGAGTGGAAGCTGGGTTCGCTGGGCATTCATCATCTATCTGGGGCTGACCATCCTCGACAGCCTTCTGCGGCCCGGCTTCATTCAGGAAGCCACGCCGCGGACGCTCGCACCAGTGAAGCCGGCGACCGCCGGAGCCGGAGTGGCGATTGGCGCGATCGCCGCCTTCCTCGGCGTGGGCGGGAGTGTGATGACGGTTCCGCTGATGCGCCGCCGAGGCGCGAGCATGAGCGCCGCGACGGCCGCGGCCAATCCGCTGTCGCTGCCGATGGCGGTGGTGGGCTCCATAAGCTATGCGCTGCTGGCCAGGCACGCTGCGCCAACGGGTGCCTGGCATGCAGGCTTCATCGACTTGCGCGCCTGCCTGGCGCTGGTTATCGGTTCATGGCTGGGCATCCAGGCTGCATCGCCATGGATAGGCAGGATTCCCGACAGCATCCACGCGAAGACCTATCTTGCACTGCTGTGCACCGTCCTGGTGGTAATGCTGCTGATGTAAGTCCAGATGCCGGCTGCAGGCCGATATGCGAGCGTCGCAGGCAGCCTGCCCTACCTGAGCACCGGCGCATTGATGCCGGAGCAGCGGATTTCATCCATTGACTCTATGCAGCGAACTCATGGCTTATAGGCAATCGCCTCGATCTCCACCCTGCTTCCGGCCACATTCTTTGCCTGCAGCGTCGACCGCGATGGCTTGTGGCCGCCAAAGAACTCGCTGTAGACACGGTTGAACGCCTCGAAGTCGAGAATGTCTTCGAGCCAGACGTTGGTCTTTACCACATCCTCCAGCGTGCAACCCGCCAGCGCCAGCACCTGAGCGATATTTTTCAAAGTCTGGCGCGTGTGAGCCTCTATGCCTCCGGGGATGATGCGCCCCTCTTCGTCACGCGCAACCTGACCAGCGACAAAGACAAAGCCGCCGGCCTTGGTGGCCAGCGAGCGCGGCAGGCTTTGTGTTCCCGGATTAGTCTCTGCAAAGCACTCGATCGTCATATGCCATCCTTCACGAATACGAAGTTCAGGCCCGCTCGGTCTCGGCAGGACGAGCGGGTCGCGTGCAGAAGGACTTCTGCCGCTCCCGCTTTTACGCCCGGCCGGCCGGGCCGTCCATCTTTTTCCTCGTCTTGGACGACGCGCGCAAAGACAGAGCCTGCGAGCCAAGCGTGCAAAGCGCGTCGTGCGACATGCGCGGCCGCGATCGCGAGGGAGCGGGCGAGAACGTCCAATTCAACCCGCTGCCTGCGGTGGGTATCGATTCGCGGGAATATGAGTGCTGTCGGCGCATCCAATGTGTAGATCCATCGATTGCCAAGGAGTAAATCATGGGCATAGAGCACAGCAAAATCCTTGCACGCCAAGAGGTCGCACAGGGCACGATGGCGTTTCATATCGCCAAGCCGACGGGATTTGAGTTCCGCCCAGGGCAGGCATTTGAAATCCAGTTGCCGGGGACAGGCTCCGAGACCAGCACAGAGGACCGCGTTCACGCGTTTTCCATCGTCAGTGCGCCACACGAGAACGAACTGATGTTTGCTACGCGTATGCGGGACAGTGTTTACAAGCGCGCTCTTGGAGCCATGCCCGTGGGCGCTGCTCTGGATATCGACGGACCGTTCGGCTCGCTTACCTTGCACAAAAACCTGGCGCGCGCGGCCGTGCTCATTGCCGGCGGGATTGGCATCACGCCTTTCATGAGCATGCTGCGCAGCGCTGCAATGCGGCAGCTGCCGCAGGACCTGGTTCTGCTGTATTCCAATCGCCGCCCCGAAGACGCGGCGTTTCTCTCCGAGCTGCAGACGCTTGAACAGCAATATCCAAGATTCCGCCTCAAAGCCACCATGACAGATATAGCTCACTCTGCCGCAGGCTGGAATGGCGACACCCGGACCATCGATGGTGTCTGGTTGCGACAAGCCATCGAGGGCCTGGCCGAGCCGATTTTCTATGTGGCCGGCCCGCCAGCCATGGTGGCTGCCATGCGCCAGATACTGCTTGCCGCGGGTATCGATGAAGACGATGTGCGCAGCGAGGAGTTCTATGGATATTGAGCCCTTGGCTCAAGGCCCGCGCACCCCGGTCGGCTCTCCGTAGCGCCGATATGCAGTTTTCCACCCGATTGCCGGCCCGGCCTCCGGTGATCGGCATGGATTTTCTGCAGGCTACTTCACCGGATGATCCCGGCGGAAAAGCTTCCACTCATCCATCTCCGAACCATCGGGAAGAGTGCAGATACCTCGTTCGCCAGCAGTCGTCTTCTCAATCCGTGTTTTTCCGCCCAGCTGCGCGCAATACGCGGAGGCGGGATTGGCCATGCCGACCACGGCAGCGGTCGACCCGGTTTGCGCACATCCTCCAGTTGCCGCAACGGCGAGAACTGATCCCGCAATACAGAGTGCTTGTTTCATGCGCTCAATGTACCCTCCCCGCTGCCAGCCGCAGGGCAACAAGCTGGAGATAGGAGCGCTCTATTCCGGCCCGAATAAAAAAGAAATCCGCTCTACTTTTTGTTGCCAATTCATTTCCAGAGGTTTAGAACAGCAGCACCAGAAGCTAGGCCATCCGGACGAAAGCAGCAGCGCCTGTCTCGCCGGGCGCGATGTTGATCACAGGGAGCATCAACGATGTCCGCAAACGACGACTACATCTTAGTGCTCGCGCCCTCTCTGAGCCTGCTGTCCTTGGCCGCCATCCTGGGTGTCTGCTGGTTTGTCCAGCGTCAGCAGCGCTTTCTGCTGTGGCTTTGCTCGGCGTTCACGCTGACGGCCGTCTCTTTGGGCATTCGGAGCCTTCTGCCTTTTGAGCTTCTCAACCACCATGTGGTTGCCGTCAGTGCGCTCTACCTGCTGGGTGCATGGTGCCTCGCCATGGGCTTTGCAGAACGCAGAAACGCCTCCACCCACCCCAAACTAGCGCTGCTGACGAGCTTGATCACCCTGGTCGCCGTGTTCTATTTCACCGGCATCAACCTCTATCTGCCCGGGCGACTGCATGCATTCGGCCTGGGCATAGCCGTGATCCTGCTGCTCCCAGTATCAGATGTTCTAAGGCACGAACGCTCCAAGGACTGGTTGGATCAGACCTTGCTCTGGTCCTATGTGGCCTATGCGGTCTTCACAATGCTCCGGCCTCTGCTGGTCTCCATTTTTGGGCCTGCCGGCCTTGGCGACGCCATGCATCCCAACTCCGCGTACTGGGAAACAACGCTGATCAGCGTGACCTTGTACGCGCTACTCATCACCGTGCTGCTGTGTGCCATCACCATCAGGGCGACCATCGATCAACTGCGCGACGAGCGCGACCACGATGCTTTGACCCAGATTCTGAATCGCCGGGCATTTCACGAGGCGGCCAAGCGGCGACTGGCGGACCAGCGCCTGTATCCCATGGCCGTTCTGGCGGGTGACATAGACCACTTCAAACGCATCAACGACAACTGGGGACATGATCGTGGCGATCAGGTATTGCAGCTGGTCTCTTCCATATTTCAGCGCCATGTGCGCAGCCAGGATCTGGTGGCCCGCTTCGGCGGAGAAGAGTTTGTGCTGCTGCTGACGCGCATCGACCTGCTGGGAGCCGAGCGCCTGGCTCAGCGCATCCGGCTTGAACTCAGCTCCGACAACACCACGCTGCCACCGGGCGCCCGTTTGACGATCAGCTTTGGCATAGCCGCGATCACGGCCCCCCATCAGCTGGCCGAGGCGCTCAAGGAGGCCGACGGGCTGCTGTACAGTGCCAAAAAATCCGGCCGTGATCGCGTGTACCTGCCCGACAGAATGTATCCGGACATCTGCTTTCAAAACACCGTGCCGCAGGATTCTTCGGCCGCATCGCATTTCTAGGATGAAGTGCCAGCGCCTGCCGCGCGCCCCGCCATATGACAAAAGGCCTTGAGATACCTCAAGGCCTTGTCTTTGCCCGCGGCGGGCGCGTGCGGGGAACCCGATTACAGGCCCATGCCCAGAATCGAGTTGTCGGCATGCAGCTCGCTGCCGCTCATGACGCTGGACTCGTCCGACGCAAGAAACAGCACCAGTTGCGCGATGCGCTCGGGCATATAGGCGCGGCCGCCGCGGTTGTGCTTGGCGTCGTGCAGCACCATTTCCTTGCTCACGCCCTTGGGCAGGGAGGCCTGCATCATGGGCGTGTAAATGCCATCGGGGTGAATCGAGTTGACGCGAATCGCATAGCCCTGCTTGCGGCAGTTCAGCGCAGCCGCGCGCGTGAGTGCCGCCACCGCAGCCTTGCTGGCGCTATAGCCGGCATACTGCTCCACCGGCAGCCAGCTCGATACCGATGCCATGTTGATGATAGAGCCGCCCGCCTCCTTCATCGCAGCAATGCCCTGCTGGCAGCCGATGAAGACCGACTCGGTATTGATCTTGAGCAGACGGCTGAAATCCTCGAGCCTTCCGGTCTCCATATCGCCGGGCAGCAAGATGCCTGCATTGTTGACCAGCACATCGAGCCGCCCCAGGCGCTGCTGCACGGCGGCCATGACGCTGCGCCAATCGGCCTCGCTGCTCACATCGTGGCGCACGAACATGGCGCTCTCGCCCAGCTCTGCCGCCAGCTGCTGCCCCTGCATTTGGTTGATATCGCTGAAAGCCACTTTCGCGCCTTCGCCCAGCAGCAGCTTGACCACTTCCAGGCCCACACCGCTGGCTCCGCCGGTGACCAGCGCCACCTTGCCCCGCAAACGCTCCGCCATCTCCGTCTCCTTTTTGTTCCGTGCCCGGCCTCGAACGGGCTTCCCTGTCTTCTTCGATGCGCTGTCGCACATCGACTCTTGACCGAATATTCGCCGCCGCTCTCACCTCCTGTTCGCGGAGTTCCGGAAGCGACAAGACCATTGTTCGATTGCGAACCGGCAGCAACATCGTCAAATAGGACTAGACCGGGCAGAACTTGTCTGCGCACAGCAAAAAGCGGGCTCGAGGCCCGCTTTCTCTGTCGGCAGCGCAAGATCAGCGCTTGATACCGAACACCCCCAGCATCTGTTCCGTCTGCTTCTGCATCTGGCTCAGCATGTTCTGCGACTGCTCCATGTAATTGCTCATCATGGCCTGCATGGCCGGCGGCTGCATGCTCATGAACTGCTTCCAGGCCTCGGGGCTCGCGCCCTGCGACTGCTCGGCCAGCTTGCTCTGGAAATCCGTGAACAGCTGCACGTTCTTCTCGATATAGCTGCCCATGAAACCCTGCATGGCATGGCCGTAGAAACGGATGATGTTGGCCAGCATGGCTTCGGAAAACATGGGGGTCCCGCCCGCCTCTTCCTCCAGGATGATCTGCAGCAGGATGGAGCGCGTCAGGTCCTCGCCGGTCTTCGCATCCTTGATGACCACGGGCTCGCTGTCCATGACCAGTTGCTTGACCTCGGCCAGCGTGATGTAAGACGAGGTGTCCGTGTCATACAGGCGGCGGTTGGGATATTTCTTGATGACGCGCTGACTTGCGGACTGGGCAGCACCCTCATTGTTTTCTTGCATGGCAAGTTCCTCCATGTTATGGGGCAGACCCATTTTTAAATCGACTATTGCACTGCAGCAGATTTTAGGCAGGCTGCAAGCCCCGACGGCAGGCAGTTACCCTGACAAGCCGGATTCATGCGGCCACATTGTCCTCAAGCTCGCAGCAATCTTTGCAATTCATTTGCATAAAACAGGTTTCCATCCGGCCGGGCCAAGCTTGCAGAAGGTTTACAGTGGGCGGGTTGTTTGACGAAAGGTTCAACGAATGGTTTCCACCAAGACATCCAAGGCCTTGTGCCTGGCCGCCGTGCTTGCCGCTGCGGGTTTCATGAGCAGCGCACAAGCCCAGAACGACACGCCTGCAGACGCTGCAGCCCCGGCGGCTGCGGCCGCCCAAGCCGCTCCGGCTGCGCCGGCCGCCCCCAATGTGGATGCCGCTGCCGCCGATGCCGCGCTGCGCAAACGCCTGCAAGCGGTGATCTCCTCGCTGGACGGCAAGAACAAGCTGGCCGCCAGCAACTTCTCCGAGCAATTCCTCAAGAACTCGCCCATAGACGTGGTGCAAAAAGCGCTGGACTCCATGCGCGCCGGCGTTGGCAGCTGCCAGCCCGTGGGCCGCATGCAAAGCTCCTCGCCCATCGCCACCAGCGTGCTGCTGGGCTGCACCAAGGGCTTCGTGCCGCTGGAGCTGGCCGTGGAGCCCCAGGCGCCCTACCGCATCTCGGGCATTTTGCTGCGCCCCGCTTTCTGGAAATAAGGCCCGGCCGTTCTCAAAAATGGGGCCCTCGGGCCCCATTTTTTTGCAACCTCAGACCACCACGGGCTCGGGCTCCAGCCGAATGCCGAAGCGCTCGTACACGCTGGTCTGGATGGCCGCCGCCAGCGTCATGACCTCACCGCCGCTCACACTGCCTTCGCTGCTGTGACGATCGCCGCGATTGACCAGCACCAGTGCCTGCCTGTCGTAGACACCGGCGCGCCCCAGAGTCTTGCCCTTCCAGCCGCAGGCATCGATGAGCCAGCCCGCAGCCAGCTTGATCGAGCCGTCATCCATGGGGTAATGCACGATCTTGGGTTCGCGCGCAATGATGTCGGCGCACTGCTCGGAGCTCACCGTGGGGTTCTTGAAAAAACTGCCGGCATTGCCTATGACTTCCGGATCGGGCAGCTTGGCGCGGCGGATCTCGCACACCCATTCGAAGATCTGCCGGGCCGAAGGTTGCTCGATGCCTTTTTCGGCCTGCTTGCGCTGCAGATCGAGATAGCCTAGATCGGGCTTCCAGTCCTTGGGCAGAGCCAGGCGCACCTGGGTGATAACGGCCCGCCCCTTGAGCCCCAGGCCGCGCGGCATGGCCACGGTGCCGGTGAGCGGCCAGTACTTGGGCTGAGCCGGCGCATGCTTGAACACGGAATCGCGGTAGCCGAAAGCACACTGGGCTGCATTCAGGCTGAACTGCTCGCCCGTGGCCAGGTCGATGGCGTCCAGAGAGTCGAAGCGGTCCTGCAACTCCAGCCCGTAGGCGCCGATGTTCTGCACGGGCGCCGCGCCCACGGTGCCGGGAATCAGGGCCATATTCTCCAACCCGGTATAGCCCTGGGACAGGGTCCAGGCCACCATATCGTGCCAGCGCTCGCCGGCGCCGACCTCCACGATCCAGTGCCTGTCGGTCTCGCGCAGCAGGCGCATGCCCATGATTTCCATCTTGAGCACGACCGGAGCCACATCGCCGGTCAACACCACATTGCTGCCGCCGCCCAGCACAAACACCGGCTGACGCCCCCACAAAGGATCTTTCAGGAACTGGCGAATATCGTCCTGACTACGAATGCGCACCAAGGTTTCGGCGCGCGCGGCAATGCCAAAGGTGTTGCAATGCTGCAGGGGAACATTTTTCTCGACTAACATCCACCCCATTGTCGCACTGAGCCTGCTCCGCTGCAGGCAAGCACCGCATCACAGGTCGGCGCACTGCGACTGTTTACTGCTCTGATACTGATAGGAATAAAACCATGCCTTCTTTTGACACTGTTTGCGAAGCCGATTTCGTCGAAGTAAAGAACGCTGTTGACAACGCCACCAAGGAAATTGGCACCCGTTTTGACTTCAAGGGTACCTCAGCTGCAGTCGAGCTCAAGGACAAGGAAATCACCATGTATGGCGATGCCGAGTTCCAGCTTCAGCAAGTCGAAGACCTGTTGCGCAACAAGCTGACCAAGCGCAATGTGGACGTGCGCTTCCTCGACATTCAAAAGGCCCAGAAGATCGGTGGAGACAAGGTCAAGCAGGTCATCAAGGTCAAGAACGGCATCGAATCCGATTTGGCCAAGCAGCTGCAAAAACTGATGAAGGAAAGCAAGCTCAAGGTGCAGGCTGCAATTCAGGAGGACAAGGTTCGCATCACCGGCGCCAAGCGCGACGATCTGCAGGCCGCCATGGCACTGATCCGCAAGGATCTGGCTGAACACCCGCTGTCGTTCAACAACTTCCGGGATTAAGCCCCCGCGCTCGTTTGCAGCACGGGCGGCTCCGGCTCCAAGCCGCCGGGCAGCGACCACAACGCAATGGATCACTGAAATGAACCCTCACGGCCGTACCGGTTTCCTGCTTGCGGCGGCGCTGGCTGCGGTGCTTCCTCTGGCTGCGCATGCCCAGTCCGTGGCTCTTACGGGCGTGCTGGGCGGCAAGGCCTTGCTGGTGGTCAATGGCAGCCCGCCCAAGGCGCTGGCAGCCAACGAGACCCACCAGGGCGTGCGCCTGCTGCAGATCAGCGGCGATACCGCCGTCGTGGACATCCAGGGCCAGCGCCAGACCCTGCGCCTGGGCGAGGCTCCGGTGAGCGTCGGCAGCCGCGGCGGTGCTGGCGGCGGCTCGCGCTCCGGTCGCGTGGTGCTGATCGCCGACTCCCGCGGGCACTTCATAGACCGGGGCCTGATCAACGGCAAGACCATGCAGTACATGGTGGACACCGGCGCCAGCACCATTGCCATAGGCCGGCCCGATGCCGAGCGCATGGGCCTGCCGTTCCAGCAAGGCACGCCCGTGCTGATGCGCACGGCCAACGGCACGGCCCAGGGCTGGCATATCAAGCTCGACAGCGTGCGGGTCGGCGAAGTGGATCTCTACGATGTGGACGCCATCGTGGCGCCCCAGTCCATGCCCTATGTGCTGCTGGGCAACAATCTGCTGTCGCAGTTCCAGATGACGCGCAAGGGCAATGAAATGGTGCTGGAAAGGCGCTGATCAGCGATGCAAACCCGCCACGACGAACCTTACGAAGACCTGCTGGGTCTGTGGTCGGACCTGGAGGCCGCACTGTCCGTGCTGTTGACCGAGCCGCTGCGCATCCCGGGCTTTGCGGTCAAGCTGCACCAGCTCGATCTCTGGCTGCAGGACCTGATCGCGCACGACACGGATACGGCCCTGTATCTGATGTTCCAGCGCGCGGGCGCCACCACCGTAGGCTACAGCCCCTCCCACGCCCTGATCTGCGCCGGCCTGTGCCATGTGCTGGCCCAGGCGCTGCAGCTCGCGCGCAGCGAGCGCGACACCTTGATCCATGCGGCGCTGACCATGAATATCGGCATGACGCGGCTGCAGAACCAGCTGGCCGAGCAGCGCGAGCCGCTCTCGGCCCAGCAGGCCGAGGCCGTGAAGCGCCATCCCGTGGAAGGCCGGCTGGTGCTGGAGCGCCTGCAGGTGCGCGATGAGCTGTGGCTGGAAACCGTGCTGCGCCACCATGGGGTGCTGCCGCCGGCGCCGCTGGTACAGTTGCAGCCCTTGCAGCGCCTGGTGCGCATCCTGGGCACCGTGGACCGCTATGCGGCCCTGATCAGCCCGCGCAAGACCCGCAGCGGCCGCACCTCCACCGAGTCGCTGCAGATCCTGCAGCAGGACAGCCAGTACGCCGATGAAGTCAAGCAGGCCCTGGCCCAGGTGGTGGGCCTGTACCCGCCCGGCACCTATGTGCAGCTGGGCAATGGCGAGATCGCCGTCGTGCTGCGCCGCGGCGCCGAACCCGGTGAGCCGCAGATGGCCAGCGTGATCGACGCCAGCGGCCACGGCCTGTACCCGCCCATCTGGCACCCGGAAAGCCGCAGGCCGCCCATAGAATCGGCGCTCTCGCGCTCTTCCATCACGCTAGACTTGGACCTGCGCTCCATGGCGCAGCTGGGCATACACAGCGCACGCGGCAACAAGGCGCTGTACCGCATGGTGCAGCTGCCGGGCAGCAAGGCCTTCTGAGTGCTCAAAGAGCCTGGGCGGCCCACAGCCCCGCATGGTGACCGCGTGTGAAAGCTTCTTCGAGCACCGAGTAACCTGCCCAGTCCGCATGCGCAAACAGCAGCCGCGGCGTCGCCGGTGTCGGCAGGCCCGTCACACGCTCCCCGTTCAATAGCAGCTTGCGCCTGCCAGGGCTTGCCTGCAGCGCGATCTGACTTAGGACTGCCTGATCACCGGGACGCGGAATCGCCATCGCATGGCCGTAGCGCGTGATCTCCATGCGCGTGGCTCGCGCGAGCAGATCGGGATGGGGCAGGCTCAAGCTGCGGACGATGCGCTCGCGCCAGAAGGCGAAAGGCTGCTGCAGCAGCTGCCGGCGGCCATCGGCCCAGTCGCCAAGCGCCTGGTAGTAGCTCAGCACCGTTGGCCGGCGGCTCACGCGGTCCAGGCGCTGGTTGCCCGCATCCACATAGCCCAGGCCGCCCGTGTTGCCGTCCTGGTACAGCACGTTGTCCCAGGCCGGCTCGGCGCCCGGGTAGTCGGCCAGTTGGCGATCGATATGGATATTGGCCACCAGCCAGGGCGCCCAGTCCAGCCGGGATGCCACCGTGCGCAGAAAATCCGGCGGGTTGCGCAGCACCCGGGCCGCAACAAAGGCCGGCAAAGCCAGCACGCAGCGCTTGGCCAGCCAGCGTTCATGCTGGCCGCGGCCATGGTGATAGGTGTCGACCTGCACGCCATCCCGGCCTTCGGTGACGGCCAGCACGCTGCAATCGGTCTGCAAGCGCGTGTTCCGCAGCCGCGCCACCAGTTGCTGCGACAACCAGCCATTGCCCTGAGGCCAGGTCAGAACCTGCTCGCCTTCATCGTCCTGGCCGGGCGCCGCTGCCTGGCGCGAGGCATGGAAGCCATGGCGGCTGGCGAAATAGTGGATGCCGGCCCAGGCCGAGACCCGGCCCAGGCCCGCGCCGAAATCATCGCGGCAGCAGTAGTCCAGATACCAGAGCAGGCGCTCGTCGGCCAGCCCCTGGGCCGCCAGCCAGCGATCAAAACGCAAGGCATCGAGCTCGGCATGGGCGGCCGGCAGCCGTCCCTCGCGCTGCCAGACGCGTATCGAGGGCATGGCGAAAGGCGCGCTGCGCGCGGCATGCTTCACCGCATTTTCGAAGCGCGCATATTGATCGAGCGTGCTCTGGCTCACGCCCTGCACGGGCAGCAGGCCTTCCTGCCAGTTGCCCTGGAAGTACAGGCGCTCCTGCGGGCTGTGGCAGAGATGGCGCTCGTCATAGCTCCAGCGGCCCCCCTCGCGCCGGCGCAGGCCCAGCTCCTCCAGCCAGTCCTGCACCTCGCTGGCATCGTCGCCGGGCAAGGGCAGATAGTGGGCGCCAAGCGGACAGGGCAGACCTTGAAGCTGCCCGCCCTGGCTGTTGCCGCCCATGGCGGTCTGCGTGTCGAGCAGGGCTGCGCCCTGCACTCCGGCCAGCTCCAGTGCGCGCGCCGCGGCCAGACCCGCCATGCCGCCGCCCGCGATCAGCACCGGCGCGCGATGGCTCGCTGCCGGCGCCGGCAGCTCCAGTCCCTGGGCCAGGCGTTGCCAGAAGGGGCGCAGAGCATGAGCACGCTCCAGCGCCACGCCGCTGAAGCCGCCGGGCAGATCCTCGAGCCCGGGTGCGGCGGGCGAGCAGCCGGCCAGCAGCGCCGCCGCCCCGGCCAGCCGCAGGCATTGACGACGATCGACGGCCGTGCCCACCATCAGTGCTCCACCTTGCCCCACTCGCGCTCGTAGGTGTTGACCAGCACCTGGTTGGACAGGCGGTTCACCTCGGCGGGGACGCGCGCCATATCGAGCGGGAAGTCGAACATCAGGCGCAACGTGGGCGCCGTGAGAAAGCGCATGCCCGGCGGCAAGCCGGGAGGCTCGCGCCAGGGCCGGTGGCTGGCCAGCACAAAGCCCCATTCGCCGAAGCTGGGCACATGCACATGGTAGGGCGTGGCCCTCAGGCCCACGGACTCCACGGTCTGCACCACGGTCCAGAAGCTCTGCCGCGCAATCAGCGGCGAGGTGGTCTGTACCACCGCATAGCCGCTGGCGGCCAGGCGTTTGTCCAGCAGCGCATAAAAGCTGTTGGTGAACAGCTTGCCGATCGCGAAATTGGTCGGATCGGGAAAGTCCACGATGATCACATCGAAGATGTCGCCGCCCTGCTGCAACCACTGGAAGGCATCGGTGTTGACGATGGTAACGCGCGGGTCGCGCAGCGCATCCTGGTTGAGTGCGCGCATCATGGCGTTGTCCTTGAACAGGCCGGTCATGGCAGGGTCCAGCTCCACCAGGGTGACCGCTTCCACGCCCGGGTACTTGAGCAGCTCGCGCACCGCCATGCCGTCGCCGCCGCCCAGCACCGCCACCTTTCTGGGAGCACCATGCGCCGCCATGGCCGGATGCACCAGGGCTTCGTGGTAGCGGTACTCGTCGCTCTGGGCAAACTGCAGATTGCCATTCAGATACAGGCGCGCGCCCTGGCGCCCCTGGGTGACCACGATGCGTTGATAGGCCGTGGCACTGCTCAGCACGATGCGGTCCTGGTAGAAATGCTCGTCGGCCAGCCGCGTCAGATGGTCGGCGCCCCAGATGCCGCCGGCCAGCGCCAGCATCACGCCCGCACAGGCCCAGGCATGGGCGCGCAGATGGCGCAACTCGTTCTTGAACAGCAGCAGCGCCCAGACGGCAACGGCGGCATTCATGAAGCCGAACAGCAGGCCGGTGCGCACCAGGCCCAGCTTGGGCACCAGCACGATGGGAAAGGCCAGCGACACGGCCAGCGCGCCCAGATAGTCGAAGGTCAGCACCTGCGAGACCAGGTCCTTGAGCGTGGCATTGCGCTTGAGTATGCGCATGACCAGCGGAATCTCCAGCCCGACCAGCGTGCCCACCAGCAGCACCATGCCGTAGAGCAGCAGGCGGAAGGCCGCGGGCGCATAGGCATTGGCCAGGAACAGCACGGCGGGCAAGGCGCCGCCGATCAGGGCCACCATCAGCTCGACACGCAGAAAATGCGCGGGCAGCTGATCCTCGAAATAGCGCGACAGCCATGAGCCTATGCCCATGGCAAACAGATAGGTGCCGATGATGGTGGAGAACTGCAGCACCGAATCACCGAGCAGATAGGAGGCCAGAGCTCCCGCCGACAGCTCGTACAGCAGACCGCAGGCCGCAATCACGAACACGCTGGCCAGCAGCGCCACATCGATGGGCCGCGGCCCCGCCGCCTTCACATTCGTCAAACCGCCCTCAACTTTCAGAAAAATGGCCCCCACGCTTGCTCACTCGCGTGTAGCCGCTGCCCCCCAAGGGGGCCTAGGCCGGCCGCGCCGCTTTTTGCCTTGGGGCGGCCCGGCGGCAAAAACCACCCTGCCCCAACCCAGGGACAGCAAGCAAGGGCCGCCCCGCAGCGAAGGTGTCGTCCCCCTCCCGCGAAGCGAGAGAGGGGGAAGCCGCGCAGCGGCTCAGGGGGTGTATCAGTGAATAGCTGCGGCCACAATGATGCTGATGCCCAGGCACATCGCCGCCACCACCATGGCCAGGGCCTTGTTGTGCTTTTCCACGATCTCGGCCCACATGTCCACGGGCGTGATCTTGTCGATGATGATGAAACACAGCCAGAACACCACCACGCCCACCAGGGCGTAGACGATGGAGCCAAAGAAGGCCTGGGGGTTGAACCAGTCGAAGCTCATGTGCTTTCTCCTTGTTGGGTTGTGTTATTTATGGCTGCCACCCGAGGTATAGCCGCCATAGGAGCCGCTGCTGGAGCGGCTGTAGCTGCAACCAAAATCGGTGCGCGGATCGCAGCCGAAGCTGGGCGTGAAAATACAGGCCCTCAGCAGCAACAGTATCAGCAGCAGCACGATCAGCCAGAACAGAATCTGGCGCCAGCTGAAGCCGCTGCCCGACAGCGGGCCGACCTGGGCTCGGTCCTTGAGCTTGTCCACGCCAAAAGCCATGGCCAGCGTGCTCGCCGATGCCTGCCGGCCATGGGTCCAGGTGGTTTCGTGGTTGGAGGTCTCCTGCGCCAGCGTCGAATGCTTGCCGTCGTTGGAATAGTCGACATTGCTGGTCTTCTGGCCCTTGTAGACGGGCCAGTAGAACTCGCCTTCGGCATACAGCGTTTCCGCCATATAGGCGCAATCGCGCCGGTACTTGCGGTGCAGATAGGTGGCCGTGGCCGCGTTCTTGCTGAGCGTGGGCGCACCGCTGATGACGCGCGCCGTGCTCCAGCCGTCCTCGGAGTCCACGATGAAGGAGAAGCCCGCTTTCTTGTTGAAGAGCAGGTATTCGTCCCATTCGAAGCTGTCGTCATCGTCCTCGCCCAGCTCCCGGCCGCTGCGCCGTTGGAAACCCACGACCTGCCACAGAAGGCCGTCCAGCGTACCTTCGCGCCCCAGCGGAATGGCCGGGCGGATTTTCTTGCGCTGCTCGGCAAAGCTGAGTTCACCGCCCACCCCCTGGGACATATCGATCAGGCTGCCGCAGCTGGGGCAACTCAAGGACTTGGTGCCGTCAAAGCGCACCGGCACCACGGCGCCGCAGCTGGGGCAGTTGAAGTGGCGCCCCTCTTCCTTCTTGATGGCCACCGCATCGCGCAGCCCCTGCATCTGCAGGCCTTCTAGCGCCACCGGCGAGCCCAGCGTGAAGCTGGGCCGCTTGCCGCTGAAGTCCACCGACAGGATCTGGACCTTGTCGTTGCGCAGCTCCACCAGCTTGAAGCTCTTGCCCGGTGCGGGCAGCTGCGCCAGCTCGCCCTGGGCGGCCAGCAGCTGCACGCCCTGCACGCTGGTCACCGTGAAGGATTCGGCACCGGCCTTGATCTCGCGGCCCATGCGCCACTGGCGCGGCGCGAATTCCTTGATCTCCCAGCCCGGCGGCGTCCAGGCTAGCGAGAAGACATAGCTGCCGTTGTCCTCACTCAGCCAGGCCAGCTCGCCGTCGCTGAGCGAGACCGTCCATTCCGACCAGTTGCCGGCTCCGCTCTTGTACTGGGCGCGCCCCACGATGGTGAAGGGCTCGGGCCGGCCATTGCGCTTGACCATGCCCGAGGCGCCCAGGCGCAGCGGGCTGTAATCCTCGAACACCTCGGCCATGGAGCCTATGCGCTGAAGCACCTCGCCATCGCGCGCCACCGTGCTGCGGCAGAACTCGCAAACCGCATGGCTGGACTGCGCGGTGCTGAAGTGGACCGGTGCGCCACAGCCAGGACAGGGAGCGCTGTAACCGCGCTGCGATGGGCTGGATGCCATATCTGAGAGCTATTGAATGATGAGCAGGTTGCGCCCGATGTAGGGCTGGTTGCAATGCAGCCGCCCCGGCGCCCGCTCAGGGTCGTCCGGAACGCGCTGCGGATCGGCCGCTCAGTGGTGCTTGCCCTTGCTCTTGGCGGCGGCATCCGCGGGCTTGGCCGCATCGGCCTTTTTCTTCCCCAGCTTGGACTCCTTGCCCGCCATCAGGCGCTGGATGTTCTCGCGGTGGCGCCAGATCAGCAGCATGGCCATGACGACCACCGCTGCCGTGATCGGCGGCTCGGCATCCCAAACCAGGCCGCTGCACAGCACGTAATACAGGGGGGCGAACACCGAGGCGATCAGGGCCGCCAGCGAGGAGTAGCGGAAGAACACCGCCACGATCAGCCAGGTCAGCGCCGTGGCCAGGCCCAGCCAGCCGCTGATGCCCAGCAGTACGCCCAGCGCCGTGGCCACGCCCTTGCCGCCCACGAAACCGAAGAAGACCGGATACAGATGACCGAGAAATGCGGCCAGGCCGACCAGGGCCACGGTGCTGTCGCCCAGGCCCAGATCCGCACCAAACCATTTGACCAGCACCACGGGCAGCCAGCCCTTGACGGCGTCGAGCAGCAGCGTGACAGCGGCCGCGGCCTTGCTGCCCGAGCGCAGCACATTGGTGGCACCGGGGTTGCCGCTGCCATAGGTGCGCGGGTCGTTCAGCCCCATGACGCGGCTGACGATGACGGCAAACGAGAGAGAACCGATCAGATAGGCCGCGACCACGGCCAGCAGAGGATAGAGGGCGTTCAAGGGAATTCCTCGGCCAGAGACTGGCCCTTATTGTTGTTTGAGCTGCGGCCTGGCGGGCACTCCTGCATCCCCGCCAAGCCAGGCCCTTATTCTGCCAGCGCGCAGTGCACCGGCGTGGCTTGCAGCAAACGGGTGCAGACTTCGGGCGCCAGCTGCACCAGATAACCACGCCGCCCGCCGTTGATGGCAATGCGCGGCAGCTCGAGAATGCTGGCCTCGATATAGACCGGCAGGGCGCGCTTGGTGCCGAAGGGCGAGGTGCCTCCGACCAGGTAGCCGCTGTGGCGGTTGGCCACCTCGGGCTTGCAGGGCTCCACGCTCTTGGCGCCGATCTGGCGCGCCAGATTCTTGGTCGAGACCTTGCAGTCGCCGTGCATGAGCACGATCAGCGGCTTGGCGTCCTGGTCCTGCATGACCAAGGTCTTGATGACCGCGTGCTCGTCCAGCCCCAGCTGCCTGGCCGACTCTTCGGTGCCGCCATGCTCCACATAGTCATAGGGGTGCTCGGTGAACTCCACCTTGTGGGCCTTGAGCATCTGCGTGGCCGGCGTCTCGCTCACATGGGCGTTTTTGTCTTTTTTTGCCATGATTCAATTTTGATAGCTGCAAGCACCCAACCTGCTTTAACTTGCCGCCGATTTCACCTCAAATTCTACGATCCGCGGACTCAGACTGCGGGATCGCGCATCTCCCAGCGGATCTGGTCGATCTCGGCCAACAGCTCGGGCGCCAGCTCGGTGCCCCAGGCATCGAGGTCCTCGTCAAGCTGCGCCACCGAGGTCACGCCGATGATGGTACTGGCCACCTGCCATTTGGTGTAGCAGAAGGCCAGCGCCATCTGCACCGGCGTCATGCCGTGCCGGCGCGCCAGCGCGTTGTAGCGGCGCGCAGCGGCCAGTGCGTCGGGGCGGCCCCAGCGCTGTTTCTGCACCGATTCATACCTGGCGATGCGCGCCTCTTTGGGCGCACCGGGCTCGGTGGGCGCGAACTGGTCGAACTTGCCGCTCAGCAGGCCGAAGCCCAGCGGCGAATAGGCCAGCAGCGACACCTCCAGGCGCTCGCAGGTTTCATCCAGCGCATTCTCGTAGCTGCGGTTGATCAGGCAGTAAGGGTTCTGCGTGGTGGCGACGCGCGGCAGGCCGTGCTGCTCGGCCAGGCGCACGAACTCGTGCACGCCGTACGGAGTCTCGTTCGACAGGCCTATATGGCGGATCTTGCCCTCCTTGACCAGGCGTCCCAGCACCTGCAGCTGCTCATGGATGGGCGTGGCCGAACTTTCCTTCTTCGGGTCGTAATACATGGCGCCAAAGGCCGGCACATGACGCTCGGGCCAGTGGATCTGGTAGAGGTCGATCACCTCGGTCTGCAGGCGCTTGAGACTGGCCTCGCAGGAGTTGACGATGTCCTGCGCGGCCATGCCCGCACCGGCCCGGATCCAGGGCATGCCGCGCGAGGGCCCGGCCACCTTGCTGGCCAGGGTCAGCCTGGCGCGCATGCCGGGCCTGGCCTTGAGCCAGCGGCCGATGATGGCTTCCGTGGCGCCGAAAGTGGCTTCGCGTGCGGGCACGGAATACATCTCGGCCGTGTCGAAGAAGTCCACGCCGCGCTCCACGGCGCGGTCCATGATGCGATAGGCCTCGGCCTCGTCGACCTGTTCGCCGAAAGTCATGGTGCCCAGGCAGATCGGGCTGACGCGCAGATCGCTTTGTCCCAGGGCGACGGGATGCATGGAAAGACGGGTGGAAGAGGCTGCTGAGGTCATGCGCCCAAGTTTATGCGCTGCGCCCTATGCCCCGCGGCTGCCGCGCCATGTTTTTGCCACCGCGGCCTTCGGCCCTGTCCCGCGGAAGACGGCCCGGGCTTTCGCTGCCGCAATAATTGGGGAAAACGGAGACCCGATGAGCACAGACCTTCTTCCCTACCAACCCCGCCGACTCTGGCAATCCCGGATGCTGCCGGTGCGCGAACTGCACTACCACCAGCGCAGCTGGGAACCCGCTGAACCCGATCCCGAGCTGCCGCTGCTGGTGCTGGCCCATGGCTGGATGGACGTGGCCGCCTCCTGGCAGTTTGTGGTCGACGCCTTCGGTGAGGCCTTTGTGCGCGGCCGCCGCATCGTGGCCCATGACTGGCGCGGCTTCGGCCTCAGCCGTGCGGCCCAGCCCTGCGACAGCTATTACTTCACCGACTATCTGGCCGATCTGGACATGTTGCTGGAGCAGCTCTCGCCGGACCGGCCCGTGGACCTGGTTGGCCACAGCATGGGCGGCAATATCGGCAGCTGGTATGCGGGAGCACGGCCCGAGCGCATCCGCAGCTTTGTCAATCTCGAAGGCTTCGGCATGCCCGAAGTCCCGGCCAGCCAGGCGCCCAAACGCCTGGCCCAGTGGATGGACGAACTGCGCGAGCAACGCGCGGGCGGCATGGGCCTGGCGGCCTATGACAGCGTGGAAGCCGTGGCCGGCCGGCTGCAGAAAACCAACCGGCGCCTGCCCCGCGACAAGGCCCTGTGGCTGGCCCACCACTGGTCGGCGCCCGACGAGCAGGGCCGCTGGCATATTCTGGGCGACGCCTCGCACAAGGTGGTCAACCCCTACATCTACCGCGCCGACGAGGCCATTGCCTGCCTGGCAGCCATCACCGCCCCCGTGCTGTCCGTCGAAGCCTCCGACGACAGCCTGGGCCAGTGGTACAAGGGCCGCTACACGCTAGAGCAATACCATGAGCGGCTGCAGCAGATCGCGCACTGCGAGCTGGCCGTGGTGCAGGACGCGGGCCATATGCTGCACCACGACCAGCCCCAGGCCGTGGCCCGGCTGATTGAAGACTTTGTAGGCGCCAGGGGTTGAGCTAGAAGCGTAGCTGCCAGCGCCTCACCAGCATGGTTTTCAGATGTGATTACTGCCGAATCCATTGCCTGGCAAGCGCCAGCAGCTTCTTTATTTGAAGCACCGGTTCAACCCGGCACCAGCTGCAGGCTGTGCGTCCAGCGCGTGGGCGCCATCTGCAGCGGCCGATAGCGGCCATTGGCCCATGCCTCGCTCATATCAGCATAGCGCGGCGAAAGCGCGAGACCGCTTTGCCCGGTCTGGTAGATGAACTGCGAGGCCTCCAGATCCGCCAGGTCATAGATGGCGCGCAACGAAGGCGCATGCCGGTTCACGAAACGCCCGGCCAGCGGCCCCCTGGCATCGGCGGGCGCGGGATTGGGGTTGTACTGGCCCGCATTGACGGTATAGGCATCGCCGCTGGAGGCAACGCTGACGTTGAAGATGGGCGCCAGCGCGGCCACGCCCCCGAACGGGCGGTGTGCGCTGAGCGCCGGATGCGCCTCGCCCCAGCGCCACCGCGACATATCGCTGCCATAGGCGGCCTGCAGCTTGTCCAGCGTGCGGGTCAACGCATCGCTGACCTGCCGATCGCAGCCTGCGGGCTCACACCACCAGCTGTCGTTGCGCGCCAGGATCCCCTCCAGCCCCGCGCGGAAATCGCGCTTGCCGTAGCTCATGGCAAAGCGCTGCTCGCCAATGCGGGGAATGACGATGCCGCGCGTGAGCTCATCCACCCAGACCGCGAAGATCAGCGGCTCGGCCCGGTCTTTGTCCATGCGGCCGTCGAAGTCCGCCATCAGCTGCATGGCCTGGTCCGCCAGCGCATGGCCGGATCGCGCACGGCGCAGCTGCGGCAGCAAGGCCTGGGTGGCCAGGGACTGCACATCGTTCTGTATGGCCGCCATGCTGAGCGCGTCATGCTGCTTGCCGGCGGCCAGCAGTTGCTCTATGCGCCGGTAGCGATAGGGCAGGCTCCAGTCCTGGGTCAGGAAATGCGCGTAGCCGGGCTCCGTCACCCGCTGATTGGCCGTGGCCACAAAGCCCCGCGCCCGGCCGTCGTCCTGCGGCGTCTGTTCATAGGCCAGCCAGCCCTGCCAGTCATAACGCGCCTCCCAGCCCGGCACCGGCGCCACGCCGCGCACATCGTTGTCCGCGGCGCGCAGCGGCACCTTGCCCGCGGCCTTGAAACCGATATGACCCTGGACATCGGCGGCCACCACGCTCTGCATCGGCGAGTGATAGCCCGAGAACGCCTGGAACAGCTGCTGCACCGTCTGCGCGCTATTGGTCTTGAGGCCAGCCTCCACGGTGCGGTTGTCCGTGTCCAGCGCGGCCCAGCGCAGGGCCAGCGCATACCTGTCGGTATCGATGACCTGGCCGTACTGGGCCTGGGCATCGCTGAGCACCGGGCCGTGGCGCGTGCTGCGCAGCGTAAGCCTCACATCGGCCTGGCCCTTGACCTTGAAAACCTCCTCGCGCCGGCCGAACGGCTCCCAACCCGTGGGCGTGCGGTAGCGCGTGCCGTCCTGCGGGTCGATCTGCTCCAGGTACAGGTCCTGTACATCGGGATTGGTGTTGGTGAATCCCCAGGCGACCTGGCGCGTACGCCCCAGCACCACAAACGGCAAGCCGGGCAAGGTCGCCCCTATCGCATCGATGGCCGCCAGCGCGCTGCCGTCGGCGGCCTTGCCGGCCGGGGCCTGCAGATGGGCGAAGTACCAGATGGCCGGGGCACTCAGCCCCAGATGCGGGTCATTGGCCAGCAAAGGCCTGCCGCTTTGCGTCCTGCAGCCGGCCACCACCCAGTTGTTGCTGCCCAGGCCGTCGTTGGTGCCCATGTCGCGTACCGCGGCCGCCGCCCATTGCCGCAGCGCCGACCCGAGCTGCGCCTCAGGCTCCGCAAGCTTCTGCGCCTCGCCGCCGGCGCGGTATACGCCGAGCTCCTTGTAAAGCCCGGCCAGATCCACGGCAGAGGCCGGCTGCTCGCCCGGATAAGGCGGCATCAGCTGCCACAGCTGCGCGGTGTCCAGCACCTGCAGCAGATTCAGGCGGGCAAACTCGTTGCCCCAGTTGCCGCCCAGGTCCAGGGCCATCATCAGCGCCCAGCCCACGCTGTCCTCGGGCTCCCAGGCAGGGCCGCGGTCGGCGCCGGCCCTGGTGCCCAGCAGCAGGAATTCGGGGGCGGCCGCCTGCGAAGGCTTGGCGTAGAAGGCCGCGATGCCCTGGCTATAGGCCTGCAAGGCCTCCTGCACCGCGGCCGGCAGGGCCTGGTACTGGCGACGTGCCGCGCCATGGATGTCCAGCGCACGCATGAGCTTGTCGAGCTCCAGCGTGGCCGGGCCCAGGATCTCGGACAACCGCCCCTGCATGAGCCTGCGGTTGAACTCCAGCTGCCAGCCGCGCTCCTGAGCATGGACAAAGCCCAGAGCACGCCAGGCATCCTGCGGTGATGCCGCCGCGATATGCGTGACATCGGAGCCGTCCCGCCGCAGCCAGACGCGGTCTGCAAGACCCCGCACCTCCAGCCTGCCATCCATGCGCGGCTGGGCCCGCACGCCGTAGACGGCCGCCGCGCCCCCGGCAAGCAGGGCCAGCCCCGTCAGGGCCGCGGCCGCATAAAGCCCGCGCCGCAGCCAGCGGCCGCCCGAAGAAAATCCCGCCGAACTTGTCTCTCCCATGTCGCCTCTTCTTGATGGTTGGTTCGCAATCACCACATCCCTGTGGTGACAAAGCATGGGCGACAATAGCCGTTTGGGCCGCGGCCCGGTGTTAGGAATTCAACGCATGTGGCCATTCAGCCTGCTCAAGAAACTCAGCCAGGACCCGGCCGTGGGCCAGACCCGGGGCGACTACATAGGCTGCTATCTGCTGGGCACGCATACCGCAGGGCGCGACGACGACATCAGCTATATCTCGCTGGCCACCACGCGCGCGCAACTGAAGCAGGATGCGCGCCAGTATCTGCAGGACTTTCTCTGCCAGCACCCGCAGCTTGCCGACGCCGAGCGCCAGGCCTTGCAGGACCTGCTGGAGCACTGGAGCGCGCGCGCCGATGCCCATCTGGCCGCAGCCAGCGGCAAGCCTCTGGCCGTCCAGGGCGGCAGCGAGCTTTTTCTGCGCACCGGCATGCGGGCGCGCAAAAAAGAAAAAGGGGTCTATCTGGAGTGAGGCCCTGAACAGGCCCGCCCGAGCGAGATACCCCGAGCCATCAGGAACTGCCGGCCAGCGCGGACTTCACTGCGTGAAGTCCAGGTCAAAGCCCTCTTCGGTCAGCTGAACCTCGTCTTCCGGGCCTTTTTGCAGCCAGCCCTTGTGCATGGCCAGCGACAGTGCCGCACGTTGATCGCTGTCGCTGATGCCGTGCCTGGCCAGGTCCTCGCTGAGCTGCTGCCTGGTCATGCCCTCGCCGGCGCGCAGGCCCTGCTCCGCCACCAAGATGTAGACGATTTTGTGGGCTGCGGCCTGAATGGTTTGATCCGTCATGCTCAAGACTCCTTGGGTTCGGTGGTTTCGTGACCGGGCGCGTCATGCTCCATGACGCCCAGCAAGGCATCCAGCAGCCCGGGAAAGCGCGCATCCAGATCCACGCGCCGCAGGGACAGCAGGTTCTCCCGTCCTTCGGGACGCTGCCAGATTACGCCGCTGGTGCGCAGCACACGCCAGTGGTGGGTCATGGTGGATTTGCTCTGCGCGCGCAGCAGCGAGCTGCAATTGCGCTCGCCGCTCTCGGCAAGCGTGCGCACTATGGCCAGGCGCAAGGGGTTGCCTAGCGCCGCAAGCACGCTCTCCAGCCGGATCTGTTCACGCTCGGGATGATCGGGAAGCATTGCCTGGCCCATCCTGTCCTGGCGCGCTGCTCGCGCGCTCCAAACCAGCTGACATTGCTGACATCTGCAGGAGCGGCCCGCGCGCCATGCCACGGGAGCCGATCCTGCCAAGCGCATTTTCATGCCGGCAAGCATACCCATGCTGACAGTACGACTGTATGCGTACATTTAGTATTTCCAAGCTTCCAGTCCTGTTGCCGGTGCCGCGGGTGTGGCGCCTTCTTCTGCAAATTGCAGGACTGATTCAGGGAGGTCGTCATGGCTCGTCATACCCCTATAGAGCGTTACCGCAACATCGGCATCTCCGCGCACATCGATGCCGGCAAGACCACCACGACCGAGCGCATCCTGTTCTATACCGGAGTGAACCACAAGCTGGGCGAAGTCCATGACGGCGCTGCCACCATGGACTGGATGGAGCAGGAGCAGGAGCGCGGCATCACGATCACCTCCGCCGCCACCACGGCCTTCTGGTCGGGCATGGAGCACAACTTCGCGCCGCACCGCATCAACATCATCGACACGCCCGGCCACGTGGATTTCACCATCGAGGTGGAGCGCTCCATGCGCGTGCTCGACGGCGCGGTCATGGTCTATGACTCCGTGGGCGGCGTGCAGCCGCAGTCCGAGACCGTCTGGCGCCAGGCCAACAAGTACAAGGTGCCGCGCCTGGCCTTTGTGAACAAGATGGACCGCGTGGGCGCCGACTTCTTTCGCGTGCGCCAGATGATGATCGAGCGCCTCAATGCCCATCCCGTGCCCATCATGATCCCCATTGGGACCGAGGCCGACTTTCACGGCGTGATCGATCTCATCAAGATGAAAGCCATTTTCTGGGACGACGAATCCCAGGGCGTGAAGTTCGAGTACCGGGAGATTCCCGAAGCGCTGCAGGCCAGCGCCAGCGAATGGCGCCAGAAGATGGTGGAGGCCGCGGCCGAGGCCAGCGAAGAGCTCACCGACAAATACCTAGAGACGGGCGATCTCAGCGCCGCCGAGATCACGGCCGGGTTGCGCCTGCGCACAATTGCCACCGACATCCAGCCCATGCTGTGCGGCTCGGCCTTCAAGAACCGCGGCGTGCAGCGCCTGCTCGATGCCATCGTCGAGTTCATGCCCTCGCCGCTGGACGTGCCGCCGGTCACGGGCCATAGCGAGGACGATGAGAGCAGCGCGCTGCTGGTGCGGCATGCCGACGACAATGAGAAGTTCGCTGCCCTGGCTTTCAAGCTCATGACCGATGCCTTCGTGGGGCAGCTGACCTTTGTGCGCGTCTACTCGGGCGTGCTGTCCAGGGGCGATCTGGTCTACAACCCGATACGCGGCAAGAAGGAGCGCATAGGCCGCATCGTGCAGATGCATGCCAACGCCCGCCAGGAAATCGACGAAATCCGCGCCGGCGATATCGCCGCCTGCGTGGGCCTCAAGGACGTGACCACGGGCGAGACCCTGTGCGATCCCGGCGCGCCCATTGTTCTCGAGAAAATGTCCTTCCCCGAACCCGTGATCGCTCAGGCCGTGGAACCCAAGACCAAGGCCGATCAGGAGAAGATGGGGCAGGCTCTGTCGCGCCTGGCCGCCGAGGACCCCTCGTTCAGGGTGCGCACCGACGAGGAGTCCGGCCAGACCATCATCGCCGGCATGGGCGAGTTGCACCTGGAAATCATCGTCGACCGCATGCGGCGCGAGTTCAATGTGGCAGCCAATGTGGGCAAGCCCCAGGTCGCCTACCGGGAGACCATACGCAAGCCCGTGGCCGATGTGGACGGCAGGTTCGTGCGCCAGTCCGGTGGCAAGGGCCAGTACGGCCATGTCGTGCTCAGCATCGAGCCGCTGGAATCCGGCAAGGGCTTCGAGTTCGTCGACGAGATCAAGGGCGGCACGGTGCCGCGCGAGTTCATCCCCGCCGTGGAAAAAGGCGTGCGCGAAGCGCTGAACACCGGTGTGCTGGCCGGCTACCCGGTGGTGGATGTGCGCGTGCGCCTGACCTTCGGCTCCTATCACGAGGTGGATTCGTCGGAGCAGGCGTTCCGGATGGCCGCCATCCTGGGCTTCAAGGAGGCGGCCAAGAGAGCCAGCCCCGTGATTCTCGAGCCCATGATGGCCGTGGAGGTGGAGACGCCCGAGGAGTACGCGGGCACGTTGATGGGCGATCTGTCCTCGCGACGCGGCATGGTGCAGGGCATGGACGATATCGCCGGCGGCGGCAAGACCATCCGCGCCGAAGTGCCGCTGTCGGAGATGTTCGGCTATGCCACGCAGCTGCGCTCCATGAGCCAGGGCCGAGCCACCTACACCATGGAGTTCAAGCGCTATGCGGAGGCGCCGGCGCAGGACCTGGCGGCGTTGGCCTCTGCCCCCGGCAGAAAGCACGGCTAGGCGCGCAGGCGGCCCCTCCCCGACCAAGGGGGCCGCCCCCCCGCTGCAAGCCGGCCATGATGGCAAGGCTACGCCGGCACCCGCCCGCATCTTGGCGGACGGGGTGGCGTGAAACTCGTGAACCCGCGCTCAGGACTGCAGCCACTGCATGGCCTGGGCATCCTCGGTGAACGCGAAATGCCGGACCTCGGCATCCATGAGATGTTTGCCCAGAAACTCGGCCATGCCCGCCAGCTGGCTGTCGGTCACCAGGGCAATATGCTCGACCTGCTTGTGATGATGGCGGACAAAGCTCATATGGGCGCTAAAGCCGGCCCAGTTTTCCCAGCCGGGGAAATCCTTGGTCTGAACCATCAGGCCGTGCAGCTTGGGATGGTCGGCCAGAAAAGCGTTCACATCCTGGTCCACGCCATCAAAGTCCTGCCGGGTCAAAGGCCCATGGGGCTCAAGCAGCAAGATGCCTTCGGGTTTCATCAGGGAGTAATTCAGCATGTGCGACTCCTGCAATGACTGTTTCACTGTACGCCGTTCGAAACCTGATCGCAGCCCTAGACAGCACCCGCAAAACGGGTTCTCGCCGGCCCGCCGGCCGCTATTCGCACCCCAGCGCCAGCCGCATATCCTGCAGCGGCTCGCTCAAGGCAGAGCGCAGGTCCTCGCGCATGGCATCGCGGGTCAGGCGCTCTTCCGCATAAAGCGCGGCCCAGTCTATGCCCACGCCTATCATGGCGCCCGCCACAGCCCCGGCAACAGCGCCCGCTGCCGTGCCTATGCCGGGCAGCACCGAGCCCAGGGCCGCACCCGCGATGGCCGTGCCGGCCTTGCCCAGACCCTGCTTGGCGGCCGCCTTGGCCAGCACCTTGCCGGCGGCTTTCATCGAGGTCTTGGCCATGGCCTTGCCGGCCACCACGGCGGCCAATGCGCCGGCGCCCGTGCCCGCCATGGCGCTGGCCTGCAGGCGCTGGCGCGCATCGCCCAGCAAATCCAGCGCCGGCGGCGCGGGGACCTCGGCGCGCACAGTGCACTGCCCGGCGCCCAGGGCCAGGTGATGGCGGGCCAGGGTCTGCTCAATTCCCTGCCGGCCCTGCTCGAGTGCGGCGCCGCTGTCCTGGGCCTGCTGCCGCAAGGCCTGCATCCAGGCCTCGAGCCCCGGGGTTTCAACCAGGCTTGCGGCGAGCTTGTCCTGCAGAAACCGGTTCACGTCGCCGGTCAGCAGGCTGAAGATGCGCCCCCACTCCGCGCCCAGGCTGAAATACCAGTCCAGATAGCGCTCCAGCGCCAGATCCAGCTGCGCCTGCATGTCATGGCCGCTCTGACACAGCGCCTGCCCGGCCCGCATCCGGCCCAGCGCCTGCAAAGCCTGCTGGCGTGTGGCCTCCAGCGTGCCCAGGCTGTAGAGCTGCCGGCCTATGCGCTCGCATTCCGGCAGGCGCTTGAGCGCCAGCGGGCTCTCATGGCGACGCGCCAACCCATCCAGACCGGCCGTGGTCTGGACCAGTATGCCCAGCAGCAGCACGCCGACCAGCGCCAGCAAGGGCACGGCTTGGCGGCCCGCGCCCGGTGGCGCCGCCTGCTGCCAGACGGCCCGGGAGCCCGAAGCGCCCTGCAGCGCACTGCCCACGCACAGCAGCAGGCCCACCGGCCCGAACAGGGCCAGCAGCAGCAGGCGCAGGGCCGCCAGTTGAGGTAGATCGGCCGCAGCACCGCCGGCAAGTTGCAAGCTCAGCAAGCCGTCCAGCCCCCAGCGCACGAGTCCCGATGGCGCCGTTTGTATCCGGGCCAGGGCGGCGTCCAGCGCTGCCGGCGCCATGGCCGGAGCAAGCGAGCGCCCGAAGTCCTGGCTGCGCGCCATCGCATACAGCCAGGCGCTGCCCAGCAGCGCCAGCAGCAGCCATCTGGCCGCCCGCTGGCTCCAGGCCCAGGCAAAGGCCGGCGATGAGAACTCGGGCGCCAGCCTGCTCTGCAGCCAGGCCGCCAGGCCTGCATGGAGCGGCGGCGCCAGGGCCAGCAAAGCCCATTCCCAGGGCGCGAAAAACCAGGCCTGCCACAGCGAGGCGCCACACAGCAGCAGTGCCAGCGCCAGGGCCTTGCAGCCGGGCCACCAGCCCCCGGAAAACCAGCGCCCGACCAGCCCCTGCGGCGCAAACTGCAGATGCAGCAGCTTTTTGCGCAGCATGAACATCAGCCATTGCCCCCAGGCCGGCAGTGTCGCCAGCACCAGCAGCGCCAGCAGCCAGCCCCAGGGCGGCAGCCGGGTCAGCAGCTGGCTAAAGCCGCCCAGGGCGGCCAGCCACAGCCAGCCCAGCAACAGGCCACGCAGCCACGGCGGTAAGCCGCTCATTCCTGGCTGCTGCCCCCCGCTGCGGCACGGCCTCTTGGCGCGGCGGCAATGCCGCGGGCCAGGCGGGCGTTGTAGACCGTCAGACGGCTCAGGCCCAGCTGCAGGGCCACTTTGGCATCGGAGGCCGTGCCCAGCAGGGCCACGGCCTCATCGGTCCAGACGAAGGCGCTGCCCGCGGCCGAGCCGATCTTCAGCTCGCCGCGCTTGGCCACCACACTGGCCTTGCTGATGCCCAGCTGCGCGGCCACCTCGGCATCGGCTGCCTTGCCCAGCAAGGCCAGAGCCTCGGGCGTCCATTGGAAATGCCCGAAGGCCGCTATCCCCAGGGCGTTGCGCTTGAGGTTGACGGTCTTGGCCGTCGTGCCCCATAGCTCGGCCAGCGCCGCATCGGTTTCACGGCCCAGACTGGCCAGCATCTCATCGGTCCACTGCAATGCGGCTTTACCCATGCTTGCGCATCCTTTTCTCGGTTATCCATGGCACCTGAAACTGGCGCAACCCAGGCCAGAGGCGCCGAGCAAGAGCCGCCTCGCGGCGAGGGCGCCGTCCCCCTCCGGGGGAAGCGGCGCAGCCGCTCAGGGGGATGATTTCAATGCGCATGCCCCCAGTACAGCAAGGCATCGCGACCTTCAACGGACAGCGAAACCTGCGCGCCCACGGGCAGCAGCACCTTGGTGGGCACATGGCCGAACGGCAGGCCCTGGAGCACGGGACGCTTGAGCTGCATGCGCAGCCAGTCGATCACGGTCTGCAGCTTGAAGCCCTTGTCGTGGGTGCTGAGCTTGAACTCGGTGAACTGGCCAAAAACGATGGCCTTCTGCTTTTGCAGCACGCCCGAAAGCAGCAGCTGCGTCAGCATGCGCTCGATCTTGTAGGGATGCTCGCCCACGTCCTCCAGGAACAGAATGCCGCCCTCGATCTGCGGGAAGTACGGCGTGCCCAGCAGCGAGACCAGCACGGCCAGATTACCGCCCCATAGCGTGGCGCCGCCAGGCACATACAGATCCTTGAGCTGGGGCTTGCCATTGGGCAGCTCGCCGATCTTGGGCATCTGCCAGCCCGCGCCTTCGCCATGGCCGCTGAGCAGGTCCTCGAAGCAGTCCTGCATGATGTCGTCCACTTCGCCCTCGACGCCGAAGTCGGCGTTGAGCGCCGGCCCCGCCCAGGTGGTGGCGCCGGTCTGCGCCAGCATGGCCAGCTGGAAGGCCGTGAAGTCGCTCAGGCCCACAAACTGCGTGCCCTTAGCGATGGCCTTGGCCACGGTCTTGTATTTGATGCCGGGCAGGATGCGCGTCAGGCCGTAGCCGCCGCGGCTGACCAGCGCCACATCGGCGCCGCTGGCCGCCGCACGGTGGATGGCCGCCAGCCGCGTGGCATCGTCGCCCGCAAAGCGCTGGGTGCTGGCCAGGGCATCGGCATCCACCTCCACCTCGTGGCCCAGGGCCTGCAGGCGCTTGACGCCGCGCTTGAAAGCCGTCTTGTCGCGCACCGCGCCCGCGGGCGAATAGATATAGATGTGCTTGGGGCCATGGCTGTGCTCATGGCCGCAGCAGCTGCCGTCGGCGGCATGGACATGATCGTGGGCCTCATGCCCGCAATGCTCGTCATGCACATGCTGGTGATCGTTCTTGCTTGCGGTGTTGCTGGATGCAGGGGACTTGCGCGAGTTTGCCAAAGCCTTTTCATGCGGCCGCCGGCCGCATGCTCCGTGAAAGATGAGGAATCCGCAGATTCAAAGACGGCTTGCACAAGCCGGGTTCGGGCACGGCGTTTCCCCATGGAAACCCGCTCCATGCATTCCGGTTTGCACAAGCGCTACAAAACTGATGTCGACGGCCCGCCGCACATCAGGCTGCGGGCAATGGCGCAAAGTATTCCACAGCCGCCGCCGCATTGCCCTCAGGCAGCGCAGGAACCAGAGAGACATGCTGGGTTTGCCGCCAGACCTCGGCATGCTGCGCAAGCTGCGGCAGAGCCTGCAACCATGCAGCCTGCCATTGCGCTGCCGGCACGGGTTCGGCCCCCGCGGGGGCCTGCAGCCATAGCTTGCGGACACTGGCCCAGCGCATCAGCAGCGGCGCCGGCAGCTCGGGCAGCTCGGCCTGCACGCGCGGCCAGGCCTTGAGCGCGGCGCGATGGCCGCTTTGCGCAAACGGCGCGTTCCAGGCCCCGGCCTCGGCACCGAGACTGCGGCCTTGGGCCATGGCCTTGGCCACATCCCAGGAGGGCTTGCGCGCCGCCTGCTCGAACCATTGGCGGCGGCGCTCGGGCTGCTCGGCCAGGGGCCAGACATCCGCGAGCCAGGCGCCCGCAAAACGCGGCTCCATGCTTTGCGCCACGGCCAGGCCCAGGCGGCCGCCATCGCCCTGCCCCAGCAAAACCACCTGTTGCAGGTCCAGAGCCTGCACCAGCTCCGCGAGCAGCTGCACATGCCAGGCGGCCGCGTGCTGCAGCTCCTTCTTGGGCTGGTCGCTGCGGCCGAAGCCCGGCAGATCCGGCACCACCACGCGATGGCCGGCGGCCAGCAGGTCCGGCAGCAGCCGCCGGAACGCATAGCCCCAGCCGGGACTGCCGTGCAGGCACAGCCAGGTCCGCGGCGCGGCCGCCGGCCCCTCGTCGACCACGGCCAGGCGCAAGCCCTTGAGCGCGGGCAGATCGCTGCGCCACTGCGGTTGCCAGGGCCAGCCCGGCAGATGCTCGAAAGCCGCGTCGGGGTTGCGCAGCGCCCAGTCCTGCAGCGGATGCGGCTGCTGCGCTTTTTTCTCCTTGCGCCGCTGCTGGAAGAATGCAGCCAGCAACGCGGCACACTCGTCCTGCAGCACGCCGCGCAGCACCCGGGTCTGGTGGTTGATCTCGGGGTAGCCGAAGACATTGAGCACCGAGCCCGCCGCACCGGTCTTGGGCTCTGCCGCACCGTAGACCACGCCATCCACGCGCGCATGCAGCATGGCGCCGCTGCACATGGCGCAGGGCTCCAGCGTCACATACAGCGTGCAGCCTTCAAGCCTGTAGTTGCCCAGGACCTGGGCCGCTTCGCGCAGCGCCAGCATCTCGGCATGGGCCGTAGGGTCCAGCGTGGTCAGCGGGCTGTTGCGGCCGCGGCCTATGACCTGGCCGTCCTTGACCACCACGGCGCCCACCGGCACCTCGCCGTCGGCGGCCGCCAGACGCGCCTGCTGCAAGGCCTGGCGCATGAAAGCCTCATGCCTGGAGTTATCCGAATTCATAGCTGCATGCGCTTATCCAGCAATGGATTGACGCATATTCATCGCTGAATCAACGGCCACCGAGCACCAGTTCCTTGCGCTCGCCCGATTCATAGCCGTAGAGCGTGACGCGCGGATTCACCAGCTCGCCCTGAGAGTCGAACACGATGGTGCCTGTCACCCCGTCGTAGCGGGTCTGGCGCAGCTGCGGCAGATAGGCTTCGACCTTGGCCGAGTCGGCACGCAGCATGGCCTGAGCCAGCACCATGGTCGCGTCGTAGGCATAGGGGCTGTAGACCTGATACTGGCCGGGAAAGCGCTGGTCATACCTGAGCTTCCAGGCCGCGCCGCCGGGCATATTCTCTATGGAGCTGCCGCCCACCACGCAGGTCACGTTCTTGAGCGCCGCCGCCTTGGCCGCCATCACGGGCAGGCGCTCCGTGCATTGCGCATCGCCCCCCAGGAATTTGATGTTGTTCATGCCCAGCTGCGACATCTGACGCAGCATGGGGCCGGCCTGGGCATCCAGGCCGCCGAAGAAGATGGCATCCGGCTTGCGGCTCTTGATGGCCGTGAGCGCGGACTCGAATTGCACGCTCTTGTCGCTGGCGTACTGCTTGTCCACGATCTGCACGTCGCGTGCACGCGCCGCCGCCTCGAACAGCTTGACTATGCCCTGGCCGTAGGCCGTGCGGTCATCGACGATGGCCACACGCTTGACGCCCAGGTGCTTGACGGCATAGTCGAGCAGGGCTTCCACCATGGCCTGGTCGTTGGCGATCACCCGGAAGGTATCGTCATAGCCGGCCTCGGTAATCGCCGGGTTGGTGGCCGCCGGGGTGATGTTGGGAATGCCGCAGTCGTTGTAGATCCTGGCCGCCGGCAAAGTGGTGCCAGACTGCAGATGCCCGACCACGGCCGCCACCTTCTTGTCGCAGAACATGCGCGCCAGGGAGGCCGCCTGCCCCGGATCGCTGGCATCGTCGCCCGCCTCCAGCTTCCACAGCACGGGGCGCCCGCCGAGCTGCAGCTTGCGGGCATTGAGTTCTTCCACCGCCATGCGCACGCCGTTCTCCTCGTCCTTGCCCAGGGCCGCGATGGGGCCGGATATCGGGCCGCCGTGGGCAATGCGCACGGTCAAGGGCTTTTCCGCCTCGGCAGCCCGGGCCGACCCCAGGCAGACGGTGGCCAGCGCCAGGGCCAGTGCGTATGGGATGCGAGCGGAACGGCTCGGGGCCGCACGAACAGTCATGGACATGCTTTCTCCTTGATGGGTCCAGGGGCTGTGGTACAGCCGGTCTCACTGTGCCTGATCGGGCACGGGCCGCTGGGCGTTGAGGGCCGACGCCAGCTGCTGGCGATATTGCTGCTGAACCTGGCGCGCTTGATCACCCACCTGGGCGGCTTCGGGGGCCCGATTGTGCCCCGCCGGCACGCTCTGGGTCTGCCGCGCCAGGCTTTCCTGGCCCGCATGCCAGCTTTTCCTGGCCAGCACCCCGACCATGGCCAGCACCACAACAAGGCCGAGCAAGCCCCAAACAGCTCTCATGACGACATCCGGCAACAGCGATCCGCGGATTTGAACACGTTTGAGCCGGCCCGCGCCCGCCCGGCAGGCCGCTCGTTACGCGTGCGGCCCCTGATTTACCCGATGTCTCATTTGATGCAGGGCCTGCGCCAGAGCGCTGATATCCATGCCCCTATGCAGTTTCTCGAGCCATGCGGCAGGAATGCCGCTGCGGCCCCAGAACGCACCGGCGATCTGCCCGGTGACGGCCGCCGTGGTGTCGGCATCGTCACCCAGATTGGCGGCCTCCAGCACTGCGGCTTCAAAGCTGTCGTTCCGTGCAAAGCACCACAGCGCCGCCTCCAGGCTGTGCACCACATAGCCCGAGCCGCTGATCTGCTCCCGGCTCTTATGCCGCCAGGAACCCCGGGCGATCTCCGCAATCCTGGGACTGGCAATGCTTAGCCCCGACAGATCCAGCACCTGGGCCTTGGTCTGGCCCGCCAGCGCCCGGCTCAGGACCACGGCGAACAGCCGGCAGGCATCCAGGCATTCGGCGGCCGCGTGGGTGGTGCGCGAGCTGAGCTCGGCCATCTGCTGCACCCGCTGCTCATCCGCGCCATACAGCATGGCAATCGGCACCAGGCGCATCAGCGACCCGTTGCCCGCCTTGTGCGGATCCGTGCTGCCGGCCAGGGCCTCGCCGGTGTGCAGAAACGTCTGGATAGCCTCCTGCGTGGCCATGCCGATGTCGAAGCAATCGCCGGTAGAACTCCAGTAGCCCCATTGGTACCAGTTGGCATAGCGTGCCATCTGGTCGCGCGGATCGCAGCTCGGCAGGGCGATCAGGCTCTCGGCCAGACACAGGGCCATGGATGTGTCATCGGTCCATTGGCCGGGCTGCAAGCCGAACGGGCCGCCACCGATCATGTCCGCCATAGGCGTGAAACTGCCGCGCGGCATGAACTCCACGGTGGTGCCCACGGCATCGCCGCAGGCCAGGCCCAGCAGCGCACCTTCAAAACGGTCCAGCTCGCTCATCAGCCCTCCTGCCGCAGCTGCGCACGCGCGGCCATCAGGGCAAAGCCCAGCAGGTTCTGCCCACGCCATTTGCGCGGCTGCTCAGCATCGGGGTTGGCTGCCCCCATGCCTATGCCCCAGATGCGATCGCGCGGACTGGCTTCGACCAGTACACGCTCACCCGTGGCCAGCAGAAAATCGCGCAGCGCAGGGTTCTGCCCAAATTTGGCCACATTGCCGCGCACCACAATGTCAAAACGTGCGGCGTTCCAGCGGGCCTCGTCAAAATTGCGCACGCCCCGGCCCAGGGCCTTGGCCGCAGCCGGCGATGCCGCTGCCAGCACCGCCACGCGGGCCTGCTCGTCGCCAAACAGCCTGGCCTTTTCCGCCATCATGAAATGCTCGGCCGTGGCAAAGCGGTCCCCCTCCGCGGTGAAGGGTGCATGGAACCACTGGCTCAGGCAGCCCCGGCCCACGGAGCCATTCTTTTCGGGCTGATGGCCCCAGAAGCATAAGTACTTGGGCCTGTAGCCCTGGTCCAGTTGCGCCAGCAGATCGGCTTGCGAGCGGATTGCGTAATCTCGGTTCATTGTTGGTTCTTCTCAATATAGGTGCAGAGCATCAGCGCTCCAGCCACCAATCGGCAAACTGCGCCAAATTGCCATGCGTGGAATGAATGGCCTGCAAGCCGGGCCCTTGATTGGGCGAGCCGTCCTGTTCTCGCAGGATCAGAGCGGCATGAATCTGCGCCGGAACGCCTTCGAAATAAGGCAGGAAATCATCGACAAAAGCAGCAGGCCGCAACTGTGCCAATGTCCGAGCCTTGGGACTGTGGCCCGGCTGGGCGTGATTGCTGGTAGCCATGACGCGCTCTATGGGAAAACCCAGTCGTTGCAGATTGGCCTGGCGGGCCTGAGCAAATTCGGGCTTGAGCGCAGAGACGCACACCAGCTCATAGCCAGCCGCGACCAGCTTTTCGCAAGCCTGCACCGCCCCGGCAATTGCGGGCACGGTTGACCAGAACTGCGCATCGAAGCTGCGGCGAAAGCTCTGCAGCGCCTCCCCTTGCAGGCTCTCCACCGTCCAGCGGTCCATGGCCCAGTAAGCCTGGGGATTGCGCAGCTGCGGACGGCCGCCAAAGGCCCTCTCCCAGGCGCTTGCATATGCCAGGTTGTAGTCCAGCAATACGCCGTCTGCGTCAAGCGCTATCAGTTTTGAGGTATTCATGTTTCTAGCTTGGCCAGATAGGCCACGGGCACGGCGTCGGTCAACCAGACACCGTTGTCCGAGCAATAGAAGACATGGCCATCGACGGCCATGCGCGCAGCATCCACTCGCAACAAAGCCAGCTTGCCGTGGCGCCGCCCCACTGCACCAGCAGTCTCGGTACTGGCGGACAGGTGCACATGGTGGCGACTCTGGCGTTTCAGCCCCTCCCGAAAGATGGCATCCAGAAAGCGTGTGGCCGTGCCGTGATACAGCTCGGCCGGTGGCCGCCGGGATGTCAACTCCAGCTCGACGGGGATGGAATGCCCCTGATTGGCGCGGATACGCGTGCCGTCTTCGCTGAAGGCAAAGCGTTGCTTGTTGTTGTCTGCCACCACGGCCTGCAGCTCTTCGAGGCTCATGCTGCGGCCCGCACGGGCCAGGCAAACCAGCAGTTCCTGGGTCTGGACCCAGCCTGCGCCATCCAGCTTCAGGCCAATTGTCTGCGGACTATGGCGCAGCACCAGACTGAGAAACTTGCTTCGCACAGTGGTGATGTTGTTCTTGTTTTTCATGCTCTTTTGCTCTGTTGTTTGTTGTGTTTTCTGGGTGCTGCCCTGCTCCGGCAGCACCCGGTACATAGACATGCTCCACCGGTGTCAGCAACTGGGCGCTGTCATCGTGGGCCAAGCTTCTTTGCTCAGCCACAAAGTCCGTCATATCAATCACTTCCAGTAATTGCTCACCGGCAAAAGCCGCCAGGACCTGCCCTCTCAAGCCCAGTTGCACGGCCCGGCGGGTGTGCTTGAGTCCACTGGGGGTGTGATCGGGGTCCCATTGCAGGCGCACCTCAGACTGGGCTACGGCGGAGCGCCAGTCCTTTAATGCAGGATAGCGCTGCGCATCCCAGGTAGAGGGCACAGCCGTGTGCAGCACGGAGTCAAAAAAGCGGCGCGATATGCGCAGGCCGAGAATGATTTCCTGCCCTTGTTTCACTCCCCAGCCCGAGCGATACATCATCCATAGGAAATTGGGCTTGATCCAGCTCATGCGAGCCAAGCTGAAATCAGGCCCACCCAGCCTGCCATGGCGTATGGCATATGCACCAATCGAGGGGCGGTAAGCTTGGTAGACGATGACCGAAGTCTCATCGTGGTGGGCCAGAATGTGCTCACCACTTTGGGGCCATGCGGCGGCTTGTTGCAGATAGGGAGCGGTGCTCAGCTTCATGTTTTTCCTTTTATTGTTATGTGTTTGAATGCCATTACCCCAATAAGTTGTTCTGAGCAACTTGCTTAAGTTGTACAATACAACCAAGCCAAAGCCGAGTCAAGCATTTTTTGTTTGCCCTATGAAGAACCACGTCCCAACAGCCCGCACCACGCCGGACTTTCCACGCCCTTACACCACGGTGGACATCGTGATCTTCACCATCCTCGACAAGGCCTTGAAAGTGCTGCTGGTGCAGCGCCCCACACATGAGGACGACCCATTTCCCGGCCTCTGGGCCTTGCCCGGCGGCTTTGTGAATGTGGAGCTGGACGCCGATCTCGAGGCCTGCGCAGCCCGCAAGCTGCGCGAGAAAACAGGCGTGGCCAGCCCCTATCTGGAGCAGCTGGGCAGCTGGGGCGGAGCCGCCCGCGACCCGCGCGGCTGGTCTGCCACCCATGTGTACTTTGCGCTGCTGCCGGGCCTGGACCTGGCCCTGGCCAAGGGCGCCAATGCCGCCGATGTGGACTGGTTCGAGGTGGACGAACTGCTGGCCTCCCCCCGGCTGGCCTTTGATCACGGCGAGATCCTGCTGGCCGCCGTGGAGCGGCTGCGCAGCAAGGTGGAATACACCTCCCTGCCCGCCTTTCTGCTGGCCGAGCCCTTCACCCTGCCGCAGCTGCAGCAGGTCTACGAGACGGTGCTGGGCCGCAGCGTCGACAAAAGCGGCTTTCGCACGCGCATGCTGGCCGCGCAGTTCCTGCAGGAGGCCGGCCATGTGGCGGGCCCATCCAACCGTCCCGCCATGGGCTACCGCCTGGCGGACCGCAGCGGCCCCGTGGTTTTCCCGCGCACCTTCAGCCCGCGCGGGCATTGATACCGGCGATTACCCACCGCCGTGCCGAAACCGGGGCTTGCTGAGATAATCCTGCCCCTATGTCTCTCCTGCCCCACCAGCTAGAACTACTTTCCCCGGCGCGCGATGCCGATATCGGCATCGAGGCCGTCAACCATGGCGCGGACGCCGTCTATATCGGCGGTCCGGCCTTTGGTGCGCGCGCCACGGCGGGCAATGACATCCGCGATCTTGAACGGCTGATCAAGCATGCCCACCGCTTCGGCAGCCGCATCTTCATCACGCTCAACACCATCTTGCGCGACGACGAACTCGAAGGCGCGCGCGATATGGCCTGGCAGGTCTATAACGCCGGAGCCGATGCGCTGATCATTCAGGACATGGGCTTGCTGGAGCTGGACCTGCCCCCGATCCAGTTGCACGCCTCCACCCAGACCGATATCCGCACGCCCGAGAAAGCGCGTTTTCTGCAGGATGCGGGCCTGTCGCAGATCGTGGTGGCGCGCGAGCTGGACCTGCGCCAGATCGCCGCCGTGCGCGCCGCCACCGACCCGGCCCGCACCACCATCGAGTTCTTTGTGCACGGCGCGCTGTGCGTGGCCTATTCGGGCCAGTGCTATATCACCCATGCGCACACGGGACGCAGCGCCAACCGCGGCGACTGCAACCAGGCTTGCCGCCTGCCCTATGAGGTGACGGACGCCAGCGGCCGCATCATCGCCCACGAGAAGCATGTGCTGTCCATGAAGGACAACAACCAGAGCGACAATCTGCGCGCCCTGATCGATGCCGGCGTGCGCAGCTTCAAGATCGAGGGCCGCTACAAGGACATGGGCTATGTGAAGAACATCACGGCCCACTACCGCAAGCTGCTCGACGAAATCATCGAAGAGCGCGAGTTCTCCGAGCAGCCTCTGGCCCGCTCCTCGTCGGGCCGCACCACGTTCAGCTTCGAGCCCGATCCCGACCAGAACTTCAACCGCGAGTTCACCGACTACTTCGTCAACGGCCGCCAGGACGACATCGGCGCCTTCGACACGCCCAAGACCCCGGGCCGCGCGATAGGCTGGGTCACGCAGGTGGGCGACAAATGGTTCGAGATCGAGGCCAGCGACAAGGCCACGGAGTTGCATAACGGCGATGGTCTCTGCTACTACGATCTGCAAAAGGAACTGGTGGGGGTGCACATCAACCGCGCCGAGTGCGTGCATGCCAAAAAAGGCATCTGGCGCGTGTTCCCCAAGAACGAGATCGCCAGCTTCAAGGACCTGCGCAAGGGCCTGGAAATCAACCGCAACCGCGACATGGAATGGGTGCGCATGCTGGAGAAGAAATCCAGCGAGCGCCGCATAGGCCTGTGGGCCGAACTCAAGGAAACCGCTGCCGGCTTTGCACTCACGCTCACCGACGAGGACGGCTTTGTGGGCGTGGCCGAGATCGAGCAGCCGCATCAGGCGGCCACCGATGCCGCCAAGGCCGAGACCACGCTGCGCGAGCAGCTGGGCCGCTTTGGCGCTTCCATCTTTGAAGTCAACGACATCTCGCTGAGCGTGAGCCAGCCCTGGTTTGTGCCCGCCTCGGCACTCAACCAGCTGCGCCGCGACGCCGTGGCCGCACTGGAGCAGGCGCGTACCGAAGGCCTGGTGCGCCTGCCGCGCGCCAAGCCCGTGGAGCCGCCCGCGCCCTTCCCCGAGGATACGCTGACCTATCTGGCCAATGTGTTCAACCAGAAGGCGCACGACTTCTATGTGAAGCACGGCGTGAAGGTGATAGCCGCGGCCTACGAGAGCAAGGAAGAGGAAGGCGAAGTCTCGCTGATGATCACCAAGCACTGCGTGCGCTTCTCCATGAGCCTGTGCCCCAAGCAGGCCAAGGGCGTGATCGGCGTCAAGGGCACGATCAAGGCCGAGCCGCTGCAGCTGATCAACGGCAAGGAAAAGCTCACGCTGCGCTTTGACTGCAAGCCCTGCGAGATGCATGTGGTGGGCAAGATGAAGAAGTCCGTCATCAATCAGCATGCCAAGGAGATGCAGGAGCATCCCATGCAGTTCTACCGTACCCGTCCCGCACCCCAGGCCTGAAACCGCCGCCGACCCGCAAAAAAGCCCGCAGCCGATACCGGTTTTGCGGGCTTTTTTGCAGCGTTTCTCACTGTTTCAAAACCTAGGTAAAAACCCTGAATTTGATCCGAAACCGCATATCGATCATTTTTTAGGCAATCCGTGCAAAGCACCAGCTGGCGCGGCTTTCAAGGGCTTCAACCGCAGTTTTCCACAAGAGCGTCCACATGAAGCGGGGATAAGAAATGTGGCGCCCCGCCCGCACAACTGTATGCACCAACAGTTGCCAGCATGCACTTCATGCGCGGGCCGTTCGCGGCGCGGTTTGCAGCCGTGCGCAGGCCTCTTCCACCAGTGCTGCGACGGCGGGCACCAGGGTGCTGAAGTTGGCAAAGCCGTGCAGCATGCCCTCGGCACGCAGGGTCGAGACCCGCACACCGGCCTGCTGCAGCCGCCGCGCAAAGGCCTCGCCCTCATCGCGCAGGATGTCGAGCTCCGCCGTCACCAGCACCGCGGGCGGCAGGCCCGCGACATCGGGGTGCTGCATCACGGATGCCAGCGTGTGCACGGGAGTGACCGGGTGGTAGTGGCGCCACATCGCGGCCATGCCGTCGCGCGTGAGAAACGGCATCTGCCCATACAGCGCATGCGATGGCGCGTCCATGCCGGCATCGCAGACGGGATAGAACAGCAACTGCTGCCGTATGCCATTCCAGCCGTCCTGCTTGGCGCGCAGGCAGGTCGCAATGGCCAGATTGCCGCCGGCGCTGTCGCCCGCCACGCAGAGCTGGCCCGCATCGCAGCACAGCTCGGAGGCATGAGCCGCCACCCAGCGCGTGGCCGCATAGGCATCGTCGAGCGCAGCCGGAAACACATGCTCGGGCGCCAGACGGTAGTCGACCGAGACCACATTCATGCCGGTGATCCGGGCCAGATGGCGGCACAGGTTGTCGTGTGTATCCATGGTGCCGAAGCACCAGCCGCCGCCATGGAAGAACAGCATCACGGGCGCCGCCCGGTCGGCCGTCGGCCGGTACAGGCGTGCGGCGACACTGTGCTCGGCCACGGGAATGCGCAGCTCGCGCAGCTCGTGCATGGGCAGGTCTCCGGGAGGGAGTTCCATGTGATCCATGAGCTTGCGGATTTCCGGCATCGGCATGGTGTTGAAGTCCATGGCCGGTGCGTCCTTGAACTGCTCCAGCAGCGCTGCCAGCTCGGGATGAATTTGCATAACTGTTCCTTACAGCTTTTTTGAACCGGGAAATGCACCAACAGCCCGCCCCCACCAGGGATGACGAGCTGTCGGTCTGGGCATGGACGGCGCTTAGACCGTCACATCCTCCGTCTGATGGACCGTGTAGTCCTGCCATTGCGGCGTGCGCATCTCCTCGCGGAAACGCGATTGCGACCAGGGCCAGGTATTGGGCACGCCGTTCTTGTCCAGATACCAGCTGCTGCAGCCCGAGCCGAACACCGATTTCTTGGCCGCCTGCAAGCGCTCCGCGTCATAGCTGGCCAATGCCGCAGGCTTGGCCGACAGACCCGCAACGCCCAGGCTCGCCACGCGTTCGATGAGCTGCCAGATATAGCCCCATTGCATCTCGGAGGTATCGATCAGCGAGAAGTTGCCCACCGGAGACGTAGGCCCGTTCATGAAATAGAAATTCGGGAAATCGGGCACCGAGATCGACTTGTAGGCCGTGGGCACATTGCTCCAGGCCTGCTCCAGGGTCGCGCCGTTGATCCCGGTCACGCTCATGGGGCGCACATAGCGATCGGCCTTGTAGCCCGTGGCCAGCACGATGATGTCGATTTCGTGCAGCACGCCGTCGCTGGTGCGAATGCCGTTCTTCTCGATCTGTTCGATGCCCTCGGTCACCAGCCGGGAATTGGGCTGCTGAATCGCCTTGTAGTAATCGGGCGAATAAATCAGGCGCTTGCAGCCCGCACGGTAACTGGGCTGCAGCTTTTTGCGCAGCACGGGGTCCGCGATCGAGTTGTCCAGATTGTCCTGGCAGAGCTTCTGGATTTCCTGGATCTGCTCGGAATCGGGATCGAGCACGCCCTGCGTGAAACGCTCGACATTGGCCAGATAGGTGGGTTCGCGCTGCAGATAGAGCAGCAGATCGCGGTTGCTGCGGAATTCCGCACGCTGCTCCTCGGTGAACAGGGGATTCTCGACGGGGAAAATCCACTGGGCCGTGCGCTGGAAATGCCGCACCTGACTGCGTTCGGCCAGGGCCGAAACCAGTTGCACGCCGGTGGAGCCGTTGCCGATCACGGCGATCTTTTTGCCTTCCAGCGGCACGGAATGGTCAAAACGCGCGCTGTGGATGGTATGGCCTTCGAACTGCTCCAGCCCCTTGAGCTTGGGGTAGTTGGGATGGTGCAGCACCCCGGTGGCCGCGATCACCGTCTGGCCCTGGTAGAGGGTACCGCCCTGGTCCTCGAGCTCCCAGGCATCGCCCTTCCATTCGGCGCGCACCACCTCGGTATTGAATTTCACATATTCGCCAATACCGTATTTATCGAAGACGGTCCTGAAATATTGCTGAATTTCGGAACCCGGCGGCAATATGCGCGACCATTCTGGATTGGGTTCAAATGAATAGGTATACGCATGCGATGGAACATCGCAGGTCAATCCGGGATAGGTATTATCTCTCCAGGTTCCACCCAGAGTATTGGCCTTTTCAAGAATGATGAATTTCTTGCCGCTATTCTTGAGATGAATGCCAGCGAGAATACCGGACATTCCGCAACCCATCACAATCACATCGTATTTCATGATTTTCCTCACTGGACTTCAGCAACTTCAATAACCTTGGCGGCAGAGAAACCGCCATCCACCGGAATATTGGCACCGGTGACAAACGAAGAGAGCTCGGACAACAGGAAGGCCGCGACGCGCCCCACTTCCAGCGGATTGCCCGCGCGTCCCAGCAAGTGCTGCTTCATGAAGCTCAGGCGTGCGGGACCGCTCTGCAGCATGGAGGTCATGGGGGTGTCGATCAGGCCGGGGCTGATGGCATTGACGCGCACACCGTATTGGCCCAGGTCCGCGGCCATGCTGCGCATCATCTGCAGCACCCCGCCCTTGGACGAGCAGTAGGCGAGGTTGGCGGGATTGCCCAGCATGCCGTTGATGCTGGCGATGGTCACGATCGAGCCCGTCTTGCGCTGCTTCATATGGGCCGCAACCGCACGCGCCGACAGCATGCTGCCCGTGAGGTTGACCCTCAGCACCTGGTCCCACTCCTGCAGATCCAGGCTCTCGACATCTCCCAGGGCCGAGACTCCGGCCGAGGTCACGAGACCGTCGATCTGGCCATAGCGGGCCAGGATGTCCTTGGCCAAGGCCTCCGTGGCTTTCCAGTCCGCCACATCCAGTGCCTGGAATTCGCAGCCTTCGGGCAGGCTTTTCTGGCTGTTGCTCAGATCCGCGCAGATCACCTTGGCCCCGTTGGCGGCTGCCACCTGTGCACTTGCCAGGCCCAGCCCGGAGGTGCCGCCGGTCACCAGTATCACCTTGTCCTTCAAACCATCAATTCGCTCATTCATTCTTGCCTCAATCTATTTACCCGTCACCAATCGACGCGGAGGCAATTCTGGATATTTTTAAAAACCCCAATCACTGTGAATTTCCCTCTTTACAAAAATACGATGCATTCACAGTCTCTGGTACAAACCCTTATAAATTTCAACAACACTGTGGGCCTACTTAAAATAAGTCAATCAAGTGTTCTTACTTACTGCATACGGACTATCCACGTATATTTAAACAAGGGTTTCATCTTAATTCATATGAACTACTGCAAATATCAAGCAAATGGTTTTCACTTAATTTATATGAATATACTGTGGGCACACAAATTAAATGTCAACCCAGGATTATCTGCATGAAGCAATCTCATTAAAAATGATGAAATAAAAGATCAGATTGATTCGTTTCAAAGGACAGATATGAGCGTGGCAGTCATCACTGGAGCAGCCAGTGGTATCGGAGCCGGCCTGGCCAGGTTGGCCGCCGCCAAAGGCATGAACGTGGTTCTCGCAGACCGCGACCTCGCGGGTCTGGAGCAGGTGGCCGCGGCCATCAAGGCCCAGGGAGGCAGCGCGCTGGCCGTCGCCACCGATGTGACCCAGCAGGCCTCGCTGGATGCGCTGGCCGACAAGGCCTATGCCGCTTACGGCCAGGTCGATCTGCTGTTCAACAACGCCGGCGTGCTCTCCACGGGCAACTGCTGGGAAATCAGCGACGCCAAGTGGCAGCAGTCCTGGCAGGTCAATGTGAACGGCATCGTCAACGGCCTGCGCGCCTTTGTGCCGCGCCTGCTGCAGGCCAACCGCCCCGCGCGCATCATCAACACGGCGTCCATGGGCGGCTTTTTGCCCAGCCCCATGATGGCGCCCTACACGGCCACCAAATTCGCCGTGGTGGCTCTGACCGAAAGCCTGGCCACCGAGCTCGCGGCCCTCAACGGCAAGATCAAGGTTTCGCTGCTGGCCCCCGGCCCGGTCAAGACCGCCATCTTCCGCGAAGCGCCTTCCGAAGCGTCGAGCGACTTCCACGGCATGATGAGCGGCCTGCTGGAGCAGAACGGCCTGACTCCCGACGAGTTCGCGGAGCATGTTTTCGCGGCCATCGAGCGCGGTGAGTACTGGATCATTCCCCAGCCGGAAATGCTGGATCCGCTGCTGCAGGCGCGAAACAAAATCATCGAAACCCGGGCCGACCCGGTGTTTGCCTGGGCGCCCGAAACCGCGGACTGATCACCGCCCGCGGCAACGCTACGACCATGATCCCCGATGCCGGCCCAGCCGGCATTTTTCATATCCGGCCTTGTGCCGTCGAGCGGCAGCGTCAGCCGCCCCAGAGATCCCGCGCCACCTGCTCGAACTGGCGACGCATCACGTTCTTCTGCACCTTGCCCGTGGCCGTGGACGGAAAAGCATCCACGAAGTGCACCAGCTTGGGCACTTCAAAGCCACCCAGATGCTTGCGGCAATGCGCGAGCACCGACTCCGCGTCCACCTCGGCGCCGGGTTTGCGCATCACAAACGCGCAGACGGCCTCGCTCCAGTGCGGGTGCGGCAGGCCGAACACGGCGGCCGCGGCCACATCGGGGTGGGCCAGAACCACGGCCTCCACCTTGACGCTGGCCACGTTCTCGCCACCGCTCTTGATCATGTCTTTCTTGCGGTCCACGAACTCCATGCGGCCCTGGGCGTCCCACATGCCCAGATCGCCCGTATGGTGCCAGCCGAACTTCTGGGCTTCGGCCGTGGCGGCGGCGTCCTTGAAATAGCCCAGCATGACATTGGGGCCGCGGTGCACGATCTCGCCGAGCTGGCCCGGCCCCAGCAGACGGCCCTCGTCATCCATCACCGCGGTTTCGCAGGTGGCCAGAGAGCGGCCCCAGAAATTGGCATCGCAATCGGGGTTCTGCAGCGGATAGAAGCTCATGGTGGCCGGATAGATCTCGGTCTGCCCGGTCGCCAAGGAAATATTGCGGCTCATGCGCTTGGCGATCTGCGCAATCAGCGGCTTCGGGATGGGCGCCATGGCGTAGATGCAGTGGCGGATGGTGGTGGGTGCAAAGCCCGGATCGGCCAGCAGGGCCGCGTACATCAGCGGCAGGCCGACAAAAATCGTCACGCCTTCGCGGAGGACCAACTGGCCGACCTCCGCAGGCACAAACTGGCGCGTGAGCACCGTGCAGGCGCCGGTAGCGATCGCGGTCTGCGTCAGCGCGTGCTGGGCGCAGTGAAACAGCGGCAGCCAGCCGCTGAGCACGTCGCTCTCGCCATAGCGCATCTCGTCGATATTGCCCTTGACGGCCGCATACACCGACAGATGCGAATGCACCACGCCCTTGGGGTTGCCCGTGGTGCCGCTGGTATACATCAGCAGCGCGGCCTGGTTGTCGTCTATCGCCACCTCGGGCAGGGCCTCCGGCTGGCCGGACTCGGCCTGGGCCAGGCTCAGGCCCTGCACGGCGACACCGGCCTGGCTGCGGGTGAAAATCAGGGGAACGGCCAGTTGCCGCAGCAGATCGGTCAGGCCGGGCAGGCCCAGCAGCTCCTGGTCCACCACCACGGCAGACACTTCGGCATGCTGCAAGATGTAGCCGATGGCGGCCACATCGAGCTTGATGTTCACGGGCACCCACACCTGGCCGGCCTTGTGAATGCCGTTGCAGGCCACCACCATGTCTATGGAGTTGGCGCACAGCATGCCCACCTGCTTGCCCGTCCCGACCTTGTCCAGCAGATGGTGAGCAAAGCGCGAGCTGCGCGCATCAAGATCGGCATAGCTGATGCGCAGCTCCCCGTCGACCAGCGCGGTGCGCTGCCCGAACTTGCGCGCCGTACGGTAGAGCAGATCGCCAAGGGCTATGCGTCGTATGCGGCGCGCGCTTGCGGACAGATTCATCTCGATCATGGCTTGTCTCCTTGATAGTGCTTGTCTTGGAAAAACTCAGACCACCCCCACACCAACGCTTTTTCTGCCTGTTATGTCTTTTTCAACGCTCCATCGGCGGCGGCCAGAATCATGGGCGACAGCTGCCCCTGCGCGCCGCCGTCGCAGGCTATGACCGTGCCCGAGATATAGCCGGCCGCATCGCTGCCCAGGAACATGGCCAGCTGCGCGATGTCGCCCGTGGTTCCCATGCGGCCCAGCGGCACCATCTGCCGCACCAGCGCGGCGCCCTCCTCCCCCTGCGGGGCCAGGCGCCGCATGCCCTCCGTGCCTTCGATAGGGCCGGGCGAGATGGCGTTCACGCGCACGCCCAGCGCGCCCCACTCCAGCGCCAGCACGCGCGCCAGCTGGTCCACGCCGGCCTTGGCCGCGCAGACATGGGCCTGATACGCCATGGGCACCGTGGACTGGGGCGCGGTGATGAAGATCAGACTGGCGGCACCCTGGCGCAGATGCTGCAGCGCTTGGCGCGCCACATGGAAGCTGCCCAGCAGATCGATATCGACCACCACCTTGAAGGCATTGGCCGACATCTGCGCCGCAGGTGCCAGAAAATTGCCGGCAGCCCCCGAGACCAGCACGTCGATGGGCCCCTGACTGGCCACGGCCTGAGCCAATGCCGCGGCCACGGCCGGCTCGTCGCGCACATCGGCCACCAGGCCCAGGCCCCGCTCGCCCAGCGTGGCCGCTGCTGCATCCACATTGGCCTGCTTGCGGCTGACCACCGTGACCCGCGCGCCGGCGTGCGCATAGGCCTGGGCAATGCCCAGATTGATGCCCGTGGTGCCGCCAAACACCATCGCATGGCGGCCGGAGAAATCAAATTGCACGTTCATGTCGTCACCTCGTCTCAAGCCAGCACGCGGCTGTCCAGCTGCAGCAGCTGCCGCGCTTCCTGCGGACTCGCCACTTCGCGGCCCACATCGCGCGCATAGCGGGCCAGCTGCTCTATCAGCGGGGCGTTGGAGGTGACCTTGCTGCCATCGGGCAAATAGAAAGTGTCTTCCAGCCCGCTGCGCAGATGGCCACCGAGCTCGGCCGTGCGCAGATGGGTGGGCCAGATCTCGCTGCGGCCGATCAGCGTGGTCTGCCAGGGCGCATCCTTGATCTTGAGCCTGAGCAGAATCGGCAGCAGATCGGGGTCGGCGGGCATGCCGGACTCCACCCCCATCACGAAGTTGTACTCGGGCAGGCCCTGGTACATGCCGGTCTCCACATACATGCCCACGCAGCGCACGATGCCCACGTCGAAGCACTCGAACTCGGGCAAGGTCCCGGTCTCGGCCATCACGTCCAGAAAGTCCTGCACCTTGGCCGGCTGGTTGTCGAACAGCATGGGCGGCCAGGCCCAGCTGCCGTTGCTGCGCACCTTCAGATAGTTGAGCGAGCCCGCATTGCAGGCCGCCATCTCCGGCCTGGTGGCGCGCAGGCAGTCCAGCGGACCCTGGTAATTGGGCCCGACCACGCCCGTGGTCTGGTTGATGATGAGATCGGGGCAGGCCGCGCGCATGGCGTCCACGCAGGCCTTGGCCACCGCGGGCTCCCAGCTGGGCAGATGGCCTTTGCCCGCTTCCTGCTTGCGAAAATGCACATGGACCACGGAGGCGCCCGCGTCGTAGGCGCGCCGCGCCTCCTGCGCCAGCTGCTCGGGCGTGACCGGCACATGGTGCTGGGCCGGGTCGGTCAGCACGCCGGTGATGGAACAGGTGATGATGGCTTTGTCGGACATGCTCGCTCCTTAAATGGAAGCTGCCTACGCTTGATATATCAGCGCTACAGCCCTGTTTCACTGAAATTTCAACGGTATCCAGAGCCGGCCCGCAGCCCGCGCACTGCGGGGCAAAGCTCAGATCTGCCACTGGCGCGCGGCCAGCTCCTTCATGATTTCCTCGGTGCCGCCGCCGATCGTCAGCACCTTGACTTCGCGGTAGATGCGCTCGCTGACGGTGCCGCGCATGAAACCCATGCCGCCCAGAATCTGTACGGCCGCATCGGCACAGTGCTGCATGGTCTGGGTCGCGTGGTTCTTGAGCACACAGACCTCGCCCACCCAGTCTGCCCCGCTATCGCCGCCGTCGGCACGCGCGGCCACCGCATCCAGCCAGGCCTGGGTGCCGCGTATGCGCTGCTGCATGTCCACCAGCTTGTGGCGTATGACCTGATGCTGGTTCAGCGTCGTGCCGAAGGCCTGGCGCTGCCGAGCCCAGGCCAGGGCCTCGTCGTAGCAGGCCTGGGCAAAGCCCAGGGCCGCGCAGGCGATGCCGAAGCGCTCGCCGTTGAAGTTGTGCATGATGGCGCGAAAGCCCTGCCCCTCCGGCCCCAGCAGATTCGCCGCGGGAACGCGCACCGCATCGAAGTACAGATGGGCCGTGTCCGAACACTGCCAGCCCATTTTGTCGAGCCGGCTGCGCCTCAGGCCCGCACTGTCTCCGGGCACCAGCAGCAGCGAAAGGCCCGATGCTCCCCGCTCCTCGCCCGTGCGCACGGCCACCGTCAGCCAGTCGGCGCGCATGCCCGAGGTAATGAAGGTCTTCTCGCCGTCGATCACATAGTCGCCGCCATCGCGGCGCGCGCGGGTGCGCAGCGCCGCCACGTCGGAGCCGCCGCCGGGCTCGGTGATGGCCAGCGCCGCAATCCTGCGCCCCGTCAGCACCTCGGGCACCACCTGGCGCCTCAGGGCCTCGCTACCCAGGGCCACGACCGGCGGCAGGCCGATATTGTGCGAGAGCAGGCTGGCCAGCACGCCACCGCTCGCGCCATGGCGGCACAGCGCAATCCATAGCGCGGCGCGCAGGCCGTGCGATGCGGGCGTGCCACCCAGCTCCTCGGGATAGCCAAAGCCCAGCAGGCCCAGCTCCGCGGCCCGGCGGTAGAGCTCGCGCGGAAATTCCCCGGCACGGTCCCAGTCCGTGACATGGGGGGCGATTTGCTCCAGTGCGAAGCGCCGCACCGTGTCATACAGCAGTTCGCGCTCTGCGGCTTCGCTCATGCTGCACCTCCTTGAACCGGCGCGAGACGCAGCAGCACCTGGCCCGGTGCAACCTGCTGGCCCGGGCCGACCAGCACGGCCTCCACCACGGCCGCGGCCCGCACCGAAAGGCTGTGCTCCAGCTTCATGGACTCGATCACCAGGGCTACGGCACCAGCCTCCAGCGCCTGGCCGGGCTCCACCGCGACCTGCACGAGCCGGCCGTTGAAGGGCGCACGCAGCTCGGTGGCGGCCGCCGCTGCGTCGGCGCCTTCGGGGGGCAGATAGCTGACATCCTCGGCCCACCAGTCCACGCCCGCGGCCTGCAGATGCCAGCGCTGGCCGCCGTCCGGTGCGTCGACGGGCACGCCATGGACCGTCTCGCCCACGCCGTCCAGGCTTGCGCGCCAGCCCCGGGCCAGCAGACCATCCACCTGCAGCCGCAGGGTCTCGCCATCGGCCTGCGCCAGGGTCCAGCGCTGGCTGCCCTTGGGCTGCAGGACCAAGTCCCGGACCTCGCCGCGATGGCGCAGCCGGCGCGGCTGGGCGAAGCCGCAGGCCAGAGGCCCGGGCGCCTGGCCCAGCGCGCACAAAGCCCCCCAGCGCCGGTGGGCCAGGGCTTCCCGCTCCCGCAGCAGCTGTTGCAGGCGCTCCGCATTGCCGGCCAGATAGGAAATCAAGGCCCGGCCCTGGCGGAACACCGGGTCTCGCAGGCACTCCATCAGAAACGCGCGATTCGTGGGCAGGCCCAGCAGCTGCAGCCGGTGCAAGGCGTGGAGCAGCTGATCGATGGCCTGCTCCCGGGTCGGCGCATGCACGATCAGCTTGCCCAGCATGGCGTCGTAATACGGACTGACCTCGCTGCCCACGCGCAGCGCATGGTCGAAGCGCAGGGCCGAGCGAGAGAAAGCCGAGGCCTCGGGAGCGAGGAAATGGCGCACCACGCCGGTATGGGGCTGGAAGCTTTCATCCTCGGCGCACAGCCGCACCTCGATCGCATGGCCGCTGAAGCGAACCTGTTGCTGCGTCAGAGGCAAATCCTCGCCGCGCGCCACGCGAATCTGCCACTCCACCAGGTCCAGCCCCGTCAGCGCCTCGGTCACGGGATGCTCCACCTGCAGCCGGGTGTTCATCTCCATCAGAAAGAACTCCTGGCCTTCCAGCAGGAACTCCACGGTGCCCGCGCCCACATAGCCTGCGGCCCGGGCCAGCGCCACGGCGCAGGCGCCCATGCGTTCGCGCAGGTCCGCATCCACGGCGGGGCTGGGCGCTTCCTCGATGATCTTCTGGTGACGGCGCTGCACCGAGCAGTCGCGTTCGCCCAGATGGATCACCTGGCCATGGGCGTCGGCGAACACCTGGACCTCGACATGGCGCGGGTGCATCAGGGCCCGCTCCACCAGCAGCTCGCCGTTGCCGAAGCCGGCCAGCGCCTCGGAGCGAGCGCCGGCCAGCGCGGCCTGCAGCTGAGCTGCGCCCTCCACCAGGCGCATGCCGCGCCCGCCGCCGCCGGCCACGGCCTTGACCATGACGGGGTAGCCTATGGCCGCGGCCTCGGCCGCAAAGCGCGCATCGGACTGATCCTCGCCCTCGTAGCCGGGCAGGCAGGGCACGCCATGGACCCTGGCCAGCTGCTTGGCCGCCGCCTTGCTGCCCAGCTGGCGTATGGCGACGGGCGGCGGCCCTATCCAGGTCAGCCCCGCATCCTGCACGGCCTGGGCGAAGCCCGCGTCCTCGCTCAGAAAGCCATAGCCTGGATGCACCGCATCCGCACCCGTGGCCCTGGCCGCCTCCAGCAGCTTGCCCACATCCAGATAGCTCTGCGCCGAACTCAGGCCGCCCAGCGCATAGGCCAGGCTTGCCGCCTGCACATGCGGGCTGCACGCATCCGCATCGGAGTAGACGGCCACCGTCTCTATGCCCAGGCGACCGGCCGTGGCCATCACGCGCAGTGCGATCTCGCCGCGGTTGGCGATCAATATGCGTTTCATGCTCAGCCCTTCTGCTGCACCATCCAGGGCGCAGCCTGCTTGTTGGCAAAGGCCTTGAGCCCCGTCCCGGCTTCGGGCCCGCGCAAGGCCTGCGCGAAGGTCCGAGCGCCCAGGCCCAGCAACTCGTCCAGCGGCTGATGCGCAGCGGCCGCCAGCAGTTGCTTGGTCGCGGCCACGGCGGCGGGCGCGGCCTGCGCGCAGACCTGGATATGCGCGCGCAGCTGGGTCTGCCAGTCCTGCTCGTCGGCAGCGGCGATCAGCCTGTGCACCAGACCCGCCTCGCGGGCCTGGGCCGCCGAGCGGCGCTGCCCGCCCAGCAGCCATTCGCGCGCCCGGCCGTCGCCCATGCGGCGCACCACGAAAGGCGCAATCTGGGCCGGCACAATGCCCAGCGTCACCTCGGGGGTCGCAAACACCGCATCCGATGCGGCGAGCACCAGATCGGCCACGCAGACCAGGCCCAGTCCGCCGCCCATGGCAGAACCCTGCACCGCCGCCACCAGCAGTTGCGGCAGTCCCGCCAGATCCTGCAGCAGGGCTCCGAACTCCCGGTTGCTGCGCACCAACGGGTCGCCGCCCTCGTGTGCCTCCAGCGGCCGGCCTATGGCACTCGCAAAGCTTCCCAGGCTGCCGCCCGCGCAGAAGTAGCCGCCGTTGCCGCTGAGCACCACCATGCGCAGGCCGGCGTCGGCCCTGGCGTGCGCGCAGGCCCGGCGCAAGGCCCCCACCATTTCGTCGGTCAACGCATTGCGCGTCTGTGGCGAATCGAGTCGCCACCACTCCAGCCAGCCATCGGCCAATGGCTCGCGTTCGATCTGCAGGACTTCGGCCATGGCACTCTCCTTCAGTGGCTGGGGCGCTTGATCAGGCCCATGGTCTTGCCGATGATGCCCAGCATCACCTCGTCGGCGCCGCCGCCTATCGAGGCCAGGCGCCCGTCGCGATACAGGCGCGAGACCCGGTTGTCCCAGGTAAAGCCCATGCCGCCCCAGAACTGCAGACAGGTGTCGGCCACCTCGCGTGTGAGCCGCCCGGTCTTGAGCTTGGCCATGCTGGCCAGCTGCAGCGCGTCCTTGCCGCTCATGTACAGCTCGGCGGCGCGATAGGTCAGCGCGCGCAGCGCCTCGACCTCGGTCTGCAGCTCGGCCAGCTTGAACTGCACCCATTGCTGCTCTATCAGCGTGGAGCCGAACATCTGCCGCTGCTGCGCCCATTCGATGGTTTCCTGTATGCATTCGTCCATCGCGACCAGGCCGCTGGCCGAGGCCCAGAGCCGCTCCTCCTGGAACTGCTGCATCTGATAGATGAAGCCCTGGCCTTCCTGCCCCACCAGATAGCGCTGCGGCACCCGCACCTCGTCGAAGAAGATCAGGCCGGTGTCGGAGGAGTTCATGCCGATCTTGCGCAGCTTCTGCGCCACCTCTATGCCCCGGGTCAGCTTGCCGCCCGGGCCGTCGCGCATGGGCACCATGATCAGGCTCTTGTTCCTGTGCACCGGGCCGTCGCCGGTATTGACCAGCATGCACATCCAGTCGGCCTGGATGCTGTTGGTGATCCACATCTTCTGGCCGCTGATGATGTAGTCGTCCCCGTCCTTGCGCGCATGGCTTTTGATGCCCGAGACATCGCTGCCCGCGCCGGGTTCGCTCACGCCTATGCAGCCCACCATGTCGCCCGCAATCGCCGGAGCCAGGAACTGCTCGCGCAGTGCGTCGCTGCCGAAGCGCGCCAGCGCCGGCGTGCACATATCGGTCTGCACCCCGATCGCCATGGGCACGCCGCCGCAGCGTATATGGCCCAGGGTTTCGGCCATCATCAGGCTGTAGGAATAGTCGAGGCCGGCGCCGCCGAAAGCCTCGGGCTTGGTCAGCCCCAGCAGGCCCAGATTGCCCAGGCCCTTGAACACCTGGTGCGCGGGAAAGATCTGCGCCTCCTCCCAGGCATCGACATGGGGATTGATCTGCTCGTCGATATAGCGTTTCAGGGTCTTGCGCACTTCCAGATGCTCATGGGTCCACTGCATGGCTTGTCTCCGTTGATGTCTGCGGGGCAGGTGAAGGGAAAAGGACGGCCATAGGCGCGCCGCACTACATCCGGGCGACGCCGAACTGCATGGGGCGCAGGCTGCGCGCGCCGGCCTCGGCCAGGGTGTCCAGGCAGAAGGCCAGGATCTGGCGCGTATCGCGCGGATCGATCACGCCGTCGTCCAGCAGCAGGCCGCTGGTTACGAGCGCATCGGCCTGGGCCTCGAACATGGCCACGATCTGCTGGTACTGGTTCTGCATCTGCTCGGCATCGGGCTGCAGGCCTTTGCGCGCCATGGCGGCCTCGGTCACCTGCTGCATGGTGCGCGCGGCCTGCTCGCCGCCCATCACCGCCGTCTTGGCACCGGGCCAGCTGAAGAGAAAGCTGGGCGCATAGCCGCGGCCGCACATGCCGTAATTGCCGGCGCCGAAGCTGGCTCCGCACTGGATGGTGATCTGCGGCACCGTGGCATTGGTCACGGCCTGGATCATCTTGCTGCCGTGCTTGATCATGCCGCTCTGCTCGCTGTCCTTGCCCACCATGTATCCCGTGGTGTTCTGCAGATAGACGATGGGATGGCCGAGCTGGCACATCCACTGGATGAAGTGCGTGGCCTTGTTGGCACCGGCCACATCGATGGGGCCGTTGTTGCTGATGAAGCCCACAGCATGGCCCGCGATCGCGCCCTGGGCGCAGACCGTGGCCGAGCCGTAGCCGGGCTTGAATTCCAGCAGCGCCGAGCCGTCGACGAGCCGCGCCATGATCTCGCGCATGTCCACGGGCTCGCGATGGTGGGCGGGCATCAGTCCCAGCAGCTCTTCGGTCGCATAAAGCGGTGCACCGGCGGAGGCAGCCGCTCCCGATTCAATAGCTTCCAGCGCATGACCGTTCTTGGCTGCAGGCTGTTTCCATTGGGATAGCTGCGCCACCACCTGGCGCGCCAGGCCCAGCGCATGGCGATCGTCTTCGGCCAGGTATTCGCCCAGGCCCGAGATGCCGGTGTGCATCTCCGCACCGCCGAGCGCCTCCTCGGTCGCGATCTCGCCCGTGGCGGCCTTGAGCAGCGGCGGCCCGGCCAGAAAGGCGCGCGAGCGGCCGCGCACCATGATCACCACATCCGAGAGCCCCGGCATATAGGCGCCGCCGGCCGTGCCCGAGCCATGCTGCACGGTAATCACCGGAATGCCTGCGGCCGACAGCCGCGCCAGATTGCGGAACAGCCCGCCGCCCAGCACAAAGCCCTCGACCCGGTAGCGCATGAGATTGGCGCCCGCGCTTTCCACCAGATGGATGAAGGGCAGCTTGTTCTGCAGCGCGATCTCCTGCACGCGCAGCATCTTGTCCAGGCCTTTTTCCTGAATCGCACCGGCCTCTATGCCCGAATCGCTGGCCACCACCATGCAGCGCACGCCGCTCACAAAGCCTATGCCGGCCAGCATGCCGCCGCCGGGCACGGACCTGGCCGGGTCCTGGCGGTCCTGCAGATAGCCGGCCAGAGTGCACAGCGGCAGCCAGGGCCGGCCGGGGTCCAGCAGCAGACCCACGCGCTCGCGCGGCAGCAACTGGCCGCGCTTCTCGAACTGGGGTTTGGAGCGCTGCGAGGCCTGAGCGGCGCGCTGCTCCAGCTCGCGCAGGGCTGCAATCCGCTCCAGCGTGGCCGCGCGCCTTTGCCGCGCCTGGTCGCTGCCCGCATTCCACTGCGATGTGAAGACATTCATGGCTGAAACACCTTGGGAGTCTGATACAGGGGAAAGCCATCGAAGGCGCGCACGGCGCGGCGCTGCTGCACCTCGGCACTGGCGGCCACGGGTCCCATGCCCGGGCGCACCTGGGGCCGCGCGCCGTCCACGCGCAGCACGCTGCCGCTGACGAAACCGGCCGCCGGGCTCAGCAGAAAGACCACGGCGGCCGACACCTCGGCCTCGTTGCCGAAACGCCCCGCGGGCACGGTGGCCGGCATCTTGCGCAACATGGCCGCGGCCTCGGGCGGGTAGTGGTCCATGCCGCTGGAGGCGATATAGCCGGGCGCCACCGCATTCACGCGCACGCCGTGCGCCGCCCATTCGACGGCAGCCGTCTCGGTGAAGCTGACCATGCCGGCGCGCGCCGCGCCGCTGTGGCCCATGCCGGGCATGGAGCCCCACATATCGGCCACCATGTTCACGATGGCGCCGCCATGCTCGGCCATGTGCTGCACAAAGCACTCTCGCGCCATGAGAAAGCCGCCCGTGAGATTGGTGTCCAGCACCGCCTGCCAGCCCTTGGCGCTGATGCCGGCCAGCGGCGCCAGGTATTGGCCGCCCGCGTTGTTGACCAGGGCATCGAGGCGCCCATGGCGGCCCAGCATCTCTGCCACCAGGGCCTTGACGGCCGCCTCGTCGCGGATGTCGCAGACATGGCTGCTGGCCAGGCCGCCGGCGCGCGCAATCTCCTGCTGAACGGCGCCGAGCTTTTCGGCATTGCGCCCCACCAGCGCCAGCTGCGCGCCCAGGGCCGCCAGCTCATGCGCAATGCAGCGGCCTATGCCGGAGCCGCCTCCCGTCACCACCACCACCTGACCCGCAAACAGCGCGGGGCGAAACACGGACTGGTACATCAACGCTCTCCAATAAACAAGGCCAGGGACTGCTCGGTCAGCTCATCCAGGCTCAGGCTGCCGCTCTCGGAAAACCATTGCGCGGTCCAGTTCAGCGCACCGAAGATCAGCAGGCGCGCGATCTCGGGCCTGGCCTTGAGCCGGCCCGTGCGGTACAGCGCCTGCAGCGCCGGCATCCACTGCGCCTCGTATTCGTCTTTCTGCGCGCTCACATCCTGACGCTGGGCATCGCTGAGCAGCCGCCATTCGTAGAGCATCACGGGAATGAAATCGCTCTCCGGCCCGACCATGATCTGCAGATGGTTGCGCACCAGCGCCCGCAGGCGCTCGACACCGTTGGCACGCGGGCTCAAGGCGCCCAGTGCCGCGCTCTGGCTGGCCGCAGCCTGCGACATGCCATCGCACATCACCGCATGCAGCATGGCCTCCTTGCTCTCGAAAAAATAGAACAGGGAACCCGGCTGCATGCCGGCCGCCGCCGCAATATCGCGCGTGCTGGCGCCGTGAAAGCCGCGCTGCCGGAACTGCCTGGCCGCCACGCGTATCAGCTCGCTGCGGCGCCCTCCCTCGTTGCGCTGCTGGGCAGACTTCGGAGGTCTGCCTCGGCCGCGTTTGACCACCGTGATTTCTTCATGACCTGCTTGCATGAAACACAGCATATCTGCTGCTTTTATTTTTACCAATCATTTGTTTGGCAAAAATATCTAGGACTTGTACCCAAGGGTTTTCCGCAGGCTCAATCCGGCTCCGGGCGCGCTCTGTACAGGCCTGGCGGGCTGCCCGTCCAGCCCTTGAACGCGCGCTGGAAAGCCGCGGCATCGGCAAAGCCCAGGTCTGCCGCCAGCGCCGCGAAGCCGACCTTGCTGGTGGCCAGTCGGGAGACGGCGATATCGCGGCGCAGGCCATCCTTGATGGCCTGGAAGGAGGTGCCGGCCGCGGCCAGTTTGCGCTGCAGCGTGGGCGCCGACATATGCAGGGCCGCAGCCGTCGCTTCCAGGCCCGCCCAAGGCGGCCTGGATCGCAGCAGATGCGCATGCACTCTCGCATCTATGCCCTCGCCGCCGCGCGCGGGCATGACGACGGCGGCGGGCCAGCTGGCCACAAAGCCCTGCAGCGCCTCCTCATCGCGGCTGCAGACCCGCGCGAGCTTGCGGGCCTCGAACCAGAAGGCCGACGCGGGCAGGCCGAAGCACAGCGGCGCCGGGAAGGTGTCGCCGTAGTCCTGCGCGTAGTCGGGCGGCTCGAACGCAAAGTCGAAGCGCAACACCTTGAGCGAGCCTCCCATCAGCCAGGCCGCCAGGCGCCAGAGCACGCGCAGAGAAAATTCATGCAGAAAATTCGGCAGCCGCGCCCCGCCCACGGCTTGCAGCACGATACCGGCCAAGGCGCCGTCGCGCACCAGCGCCAGCTCCACATCATCCTGCAGCAGCGCAAAGGCCTGGCACATGCGCTGCAGCGCGCCTTCCATGCCATGCCCGGTCAGCGCCTGGCGCGCGATCAGCTCCAGGCTGCCGCGCTTGAACGGGCGCGAGAACTGACCCAGAGCCTCGTCCCCCAGCGCCTCCAGCACCCGCCACATCAGCGCGATGTACTGGTCGGAGCTCACGCGCGCGCCCTCCTGGTCCAGCAACCCGGGAGCGATTCCGGCACGCTGCAGCAAGAGCTCAGGAGCCAGCCCGCGGCGGCGCACCCCGGCCGCGATGCCGCGCACCAGGGCCATGGGAACGGTGAAGGGAACGCCGGCAAAGCTGCTCATGCTGAAGCAAGTTGAGGTCTTTTGACATATGAACAATGCCCTCGGCAATGGGCTTGCGCATCGGGAATTTCTACGATGCAACCTATTGCCCCAGCGTTCGAGGAGTGGTCCATGAGTCATGATGTTCTGGTTGCCGGTGTCGGGATGATTCCGTTCGCCAAGCCGGGCAAGAGCGAGCCCTATTTCCGCATGGGAGCTGCGGCCGCAGGGCTGGCCCTGGCCGACGCAGGGCTGGACTACGCGGCCGTGCAGCAGGCCTATGTGGGCTATGTGTACGCCGACTCCACGGCCGGGCAGCGCGCCCTCTATGAGGTCGGCATGTCCGGCATCCCCGTCGTCAATGTCAACAACAACTGCTCCACCGGCTCGACGGCGCTGTTCCTGGCGCGCCAGGCCGTCGCCAGCGGCGCGGCCGACTGCGTGCTGGCCCTGGGTTTCGAGCAGATGAATCCCGGCGCCCTGGGCTCCGTCTATACCGACAGGCCCAGTCCGTTCGAGCGCTTCGACGCGGAGACCGACGCCCTGGTCGGCCACGGCGAGATACCGCTGGCCCTGCGCTACTTTGGCGGCGCCGGCAAAGCGCATATGGATCAGTACGGAACCCGGCTCTCGACCTTTGCCAAGATCCGCGCCAAGGCCAGCCGCCATGCGGCGCGCAACCCGCTGGCCCTGTTCCGCACCGAGGTCACCGAGGAAGAGGTGCTGGCCGCCCCCGTCATCTGGCCCGGGGTGATGACCCGGCTGATGGCCTGCCCGCCCACCTGCGGGGCCGCTGCTGCCGTCGTGGTCTCCGAGACCTATGCGCGCAGGCATGGCCTGGATCGCAGCGTGCGCATCCGCGCCCAGGCCATGACCACCGACGGCCCCCAGACCTTCGAGTCCCACGATATGCGCGAGGTTGTCGGCTTCGGCATGGCACAGAGCGCCGCGCAGCAGGTCTACGAGCAGGCCGGCATAGGTCCTCGGGACGTGGATGTGATCGAGCTGCACGACTGCTTCGCCCACAACGAGCTGCTGAGCTACGAGGCCCTGGGACTGTGCCCCGTGGGCGGCGCCGAGAAATTTGTCTGCGACGGCGACAACACCTATGGCGGCCGGTACGTCACCAACCCTTCGGGCGGCCTGCTCTCCAAAGGCCACCCGCTGGGCGCCACGGGCCTGGCCCAGTGCACGGAGCTGGTCCAGCAGCTGCGGGGCCGGGCCGGCCAGCGTCAGGTCGCCGGCGCCCGTCTGGGCTTGCAGCACAACCTGGGCCTGGGCGGCGCCTGCGTCGTGACCCTGTACGAGCGTCTGTAAAGCGAGTGCCATGTGCGGCACGCAATGCCTGGAGCCTGGGCTGCCCGGGCTCTTTCACCCCAAGCTTGAAGAAAAGGCCGTCCGATGTCGTCCGCCGTTATTTGGGAGATACGCAATCGCGTAGGCCATATCGTGCTGAACCAGCCCGAGCGCGGCAATGCCATAGGCTCGGCCATGGCCCAGGCTCTGGTCCATGCGGTGCGGCAGGCCGGCAGCGCCGACATCGGCGCGGTACTGATCTCCGCCAGGGGCAAGCAGTTCAGCGTGGGCGGCGATGTCGGCGAGTTCGTGCAGAACCGTGCGCAGCTGCCGGCGTTGATCGCGCAGATGCTGGATCTGCTACACCCGGCCATGCACGGCCTGGCCACGCTGCCCGTGCCCGTCATCAGCGCTGTTCAAGGCCCTCTGGGCGGCGGCGGCATCGGCCTGGCCCTGTGTGCGGACCTGGTGCTGGCCGCCGACACGGTGTTTCTGCGCGGCGGCTATGCGGCGCTCGGCCTGAGCCCCGACCTCGGCGTCTCCTACTATCTCGCACGCCGCGCCGGCGCCGCCAGGGCCAAATACCTGCTGATGAGCAACCGCCCGGTGCCGGCCCGGGACTGTCTGCGCCTGGGCTTGTTTGACGAGCTGCACGAGCCGCAGGCGCTGCAGGCGGCCGCCGTGGCGCTGGCCGAAGAGCTTGCCGGTGGTGCCGCCAACTCCATGGCCAGCATCAAGCGCCTCTGCGATGCGGCCCACACGCAGTCCCTCCAGGCACATCTGGCCGCGGAACGCTCCGCCATGCTGGGCTGCGCCCGATCGACCGACTGCGACGAAGGCATTGCCGCCTTTGTCGAGAAGCGCCGACCGCTGTTTCGAGACCGCCACTGAGAAAACGAGCGCTGCCTGTTTTTCGGGCGGCATCCGCAAAGCCAGTCTGGGTGCGGGTTTGCGCAGTTCTTCGGGCATTTACCCACAGGCAGGTCCACATGAGTTGGGGATAAAGCCCGCGGCCATGGTGTGTAATCCCCTCATGCCCAAACTCAAAGCCCCGAGCAAGGAAGACAGCGCCCTGCTCCCGCATTTTGCCGAACTGCCGGTTCAAGCCATCCATATACCCCAGGCCCCCGCCGAGTTCGACGCGGCCTATGCCGCACTGACGGCCGCCCGCTTTCTGGGATTCGATACCGAGAGCAAGCCGCTGTTCAACGCGGGCCAGCACGACAGCGGCCCGCATCTGGTACAGCTGGCGACCACCCAGCAGGCCTGGCTGCTGCAGCTGCATCACCCCCGGGCCCTGGAGCTGACCCGTGAAATACTGGGGGCTGCCCATATCTGCAAGATCGGCTTCGGCCTGGACAACGACCGCCAGTCCCTGCCGCGCCGGCTGGGCACCGAGCTGGTGAATGTGGAAGACCTGGACCGCCGCTTCAAACAGCTGGGCTACGGGCCGTCCATAGGCGTGCGGGCTGCAGTGGCGCTGGTGCTCAGGCAGAACTTTCGCAAGTCCAAACGCACCAGCACCTCCAACTGGGCCAGCCCTCAGCTGACCACGGCCCAATGCCGCTATGCAGCCAATGACGCCCATGCGCCCGCGGTCATTCAGACGGCGCTGCAGCACTGGGAGGAGCATCAGCTGCAGCGGCTCTCCCCATCGCGCTCGCCCAGACCGGGGCAACGCTGAGAAGGCCGCCGCGCCTGGCGTGCAGGCCCACGGCCCGACGAGCACCGGTATTCCAAGGGCTGTCGCTCTCAAATCCCGTTCAGGGCCGGAGCATTCCGCGGCTCCTCAAGCCGCTCGGGGGTGCGCACGCAATCGCGGCCATCCCGCTTGGCCGCATACAGCAGGGCGTCGGCCAGCTCCAAGGCCGCATCCAGCTGCGTGGCGGCCGCCAGCGGCGCAATGCCGAAACTGGCCGTGACCTTCACGCCCGCGGGCAGCAGCGGGAAATCATGGTCATGCATGCTTTCGCGTATGCGCTCGACCACGGATTTCGCTTCCGGCAGCTGAACCCTGGACAGCAGCAGCACAAACTCCTCTCCGCCATAGCGTGCGACCAGATCCCGATCGCGCACCTGCCTGGGCAGCAACAGGGCCAGCTCCTGCAGCACATGATCGCCCACGCGGTGCCCCCAGCGGTCGTTGATCTGCTTGAAATGGTCGATATCCATGGCCACCAGCATCCAGGGCGCCAGACGCTGGTCGGCCAGCAGCGCGGCCGAGGACTCCAGGAAAGCGCGGCGATTGAGCAAACGCGTCAGCGGATCGCGGTTGCGCTCCTCGCGCAGGCTTGCCAGCACATCGCGCACCGAGCAGGCCAGCAGGCCTAACGCAAACCACATGCCTATCAGCAGGGCCACCGCCAGCGTCAGCAGCCAGTAGCCCGAGCGCGTGAGTTCCTGCACCCCCTGCACCGGCAGCAGCCACACCGCAAAAGGGCGCAGCAAGGCATAGCCCACGTTCACCCCATAGGTCCAGCGCACCCAGCGCTCCAGCCAGTCATGGGCCGGCTGCGCCTTGAGCATGGTGCCCAACACCAGCAGCTGCTGCAGTGCCGTGCCCACGGTCAGACACTGGACGCGCACCCAGAGGTCCTCCTGCACCCGCGAGTAGTAATACAGCGCGCCCAGCGTGACAGCCGCGACCAGCAGGCCCGCAGCCATGCTCACGCCCCGAGCGCCCAGGCGCAAGGCCATGCCCTGGGCCTGGGCCCAGCACCCGGCCAGGTACAGGCAGCCCGTGAACAGCGCAGCACTGGCCAGTTCTGCATTGCTCATCAGGCTTTGCGCGGCCAGTGCCACGGCCGGTATCACATAGCCTGCGGCCAGCCAGAGCAGAAACCGCGCTCCCGGCTGGCGACGCTGCACCCACCAGCATCCGGCCAGAGTCAGCCCGAACAGCATCACGCAAGCGGGTGCTATCAAGGCAAAGTACGGATCTGCGGACTGATTCAACGGCAAGACTCTCTGATCTCTCTGAAGGAAGGAAATAGCTGCGCTCAACGCTGCGAAAAGTGTATCTACAAGATTGGGCTGGCACACACAAAGGCCTTCGCCGCTGCCGCATAAGCACATAGCCATTCGGTCGTTCCCCGGCCTAGGCGCCCAGCCCATAATGCGCTTCACTGCCTTCAAACAGGCAGCAAGGCGGCCGGCAGCGGACCGCCCCTCCACCACAACGCACAAACCCGAAGAGAGACACGAATGCGCATAGAGACACTCGCCGTACACGCTGGCTACTCCCCCGACCCCACCACCAAGGCCGTGGCCGTCCCCATCTACCAAACCGTGGCCTATGCCTTCGACAGTGCCCAGCATGGCGCCGACCTGTTCGACCTCAAGGTGGCCGGCAATATCTACACCCGCATCATGAACCCGACCACCGACGTGCTGGAAAAGCGCGTCGCCGCGCTGGAAGGCGGCATCGGCGCACTGGCCCTGGCCTCGGGCATGGCCGCCATCACCGCGGCCATCCAGACCCTGGCCGAGGCCGGCGACAACATCGTCAGCGCCAGCACCCTCTATGGCGGCACCTACAACCTGTTCGCCCACACTTTTCCGCAGCAGGGCATAGAGGTGCGCTTTGCCGACCCGCGCGATCCGGCCAGCTTTGTGCCGCTGATCGATGCCAGGACCAAGGCCGTGTTCATCGAGTCCATAGGCAATCCCCTGGGCAACGTGACCGATATCCGCGCGCTCGCCGATGTGGCGCACCAGCATGGCGTGCCGCTGATCGTGGACAACACCGTGCCCTCGCCCTATCTGCTGCGTCCCTTCGAGCATGGCGCGGACATCGTCGTGCATTCGCTGACCAAGTATCTGGGCGGCCACGGCACCAGCGTGGGCGGCGCGATCGTGGACAGCGGCAAATTCCCCTGGGCCCAGCACAAGGCGCGCTTCAAGCGCCTGAACGAGCCCGACGTCAGCTACCACGGCGTGGTCTATACCGAAGCCCTGGGCGAGGCCGCTTTCATCGGCCGCGCCCGCGTGGTGCCGCTGCGCAATATGGGCGCGGCCATCTCGCCGCAGAACGCCTTCCAGATCCTGCAGGGCATCGAGACCCTGGCCCTGCGCATGGACCGCATCTGCGCCAACACCCAGAAGATTGCCGAGACGCTGCAAAACCACCCCAAGGTGGAATGGGTGCGCTACGCCGGGCTCAAGGATCACCCCGATCACGCCATCGTGCAAAAGCAGTCGGGCGGCCGCGCCTCGGGCATCCTGTCCTTCAGCCTGAAGAGCGGCGGCGCTGACGCCCGCGCGGCCGGCGCGCGCTTCCTCGATGCGCTGCAGCTGTTCACGCGTCTGGTGAACATCGGCGATGCCAAGTCCCTGGCCACCCACCCGGCCTCGACCACCCACCGCCAGCTGGATGCGGCCGAACTGGCCAAGGCCGGCGTCAGCGAAGGCATGGTGCGCCTGTCCGTGGGCATCGAGCACATCGACGACCTGCTGGCCGACCTGAATCAGGCACTGGCTGCGGTTTGACCCTGCGACGCCTCGACCCTGCCCGCTCCACGCGGGAGGATCGAGGCCAGCCTGCGCAGCCGCCGCCCAGACAGTAAGATGGAAACGCTTCGGGCGGCTGCGCCGGGAGCCGGACTTCGTCACCTGTTCATCTCGGAGGGGGCGGCAATGATCTCAGCTAGCTCGATCGCATTGACCGGTTTCATGGCTTGGGCGCTGCTGCTGCTCGTGCTCATGGAGCTCATCCGCACGCAACTGGTGCTGCGCGGGAAGGCGCCGGCCAACAGTTTCAGGCCGGACAACGCCGGCCTGTCGCCTTTCATGCAGCGGCTGGCCAGGGCCCATGCCAACTGCATCGAGGGTCTGCCAATCTTCGGCGGCCTGCTGCTCGTCGCCATGGTCACGCAGCGGACGGCCATCACAGATCCGCTCGCCTATCTCTTTCTGGGCGCTCGGGTGTTCCAGTCACTGGTGCATCTGGCCTCGACCAGCCCGGCCATGTGCACGCTCCGCTTCACGGCATTTGCGGTGCAAATGGCGATCGGGCTGTATTGGGCCATCAAGCTGCTGGCCCCGCCATGAGGACCATGCTTGGTTCAGGCCGCTGCGTTTAGCTGCGGAGCGCCGAAGGCTCTTCTTTCAATCGCAGCCCGGTCATCAGCCGACATCCCGCGCCAGCCTCAGCCCCGTCATCTGCCAGCGGGCCGTGGTGGGGAAGAAGTTGCGGTAGCTGGCCCGCGCATGGCCCGCGGGCGTCAGGCAGGAGCCACCGCGCAGCACATACTGGTTGACCATGAACTTGCCGTTGTACTCGCCGACCGCGCCAGCGGCCGCGCGAAACCCCGGATAGGCCGCATAGGACGACTGGGTCCATTCCCAGACCTGGCCCAGCTGCAGCCCGCCATCGCCCATGGCCCAGGGATGCAGTAGGCCGTCGCCGACTTCCTGTTCGTCCGCCCGCTCCTGCGCCCAATGCGGGGCCATCGCGACCTCCCATTCGGCTTCAGTGGGCAGGCGCGCGCCGACCCAGCGTGCATAGGCATCGGCCTCGTAATAGGAAAGATGGGCCACGGGTCCGGCAGCATCCAGCGGCACGGCGCCACGCAGGCTGAACTCCTGCCAGCCGTCCTCCCCGCCCTGTGCGGCTTGGCGCCAATACCAGGGATGGGCGAGCTGCTGCGCCAGGCACCAGTCCCAGCCTTCGGCCAGCCACCATTGGGGCTGCTCGTAGCCACCGCTGCGCACGAACTCCAGAAATTCCGCATTGCTCACCGGCCGGTCAGCGATCTCGGCGCCCTGCAGCAAGACCGCATGCCGCGGCATCTCGTTGTCGAAGGCAAAGTCCGGCCCCGCATGACCTATCTCGTGCTGGCCGCGCGCCAGCGGCAGCCAGCCCGGCCCAGACAGGGCCTGGTGCGCCGCGCCGGCCCGATCTTCGGGCGGTGCATAGGCCGGCCACAGCGGATGGCAGGACAGCAGATGCTTGACATCGGTAAGCAACAGCTCCTGGTGCTGCTGTTCGTGCTGCAGGCCCAGTTGCACCAGAGTGCTTATGAGCTCGCAGGCCTCGGGCCCTTTTCTCTTGCTGCGCGCCATGGTCTCCAGCAGGGCTAGCATGCGCTCGTCCACCGCATCGCGATAGGCCTGGACCTGCTGCAGCGCCGGCCGGGTAAGCATGCCGCGCCGCTCGCGCGGATGGCGCTGGCCTAGCTGCTGGTAGTAGGAGTTGAACAGCATGCGGAAGTCTGGATCGAAAGCCTCATACGCCGTCTCATGCACGGCCAGCACAAAGGTCTCGAAAAACCAGGTGGTGTGCGCCAGATGCCATTTGGCCGGACTCGCATCGGGCATGGACTGCACGCAGGCATCCTCGGCCGACAGCGGCTCGGCCAGCCGCTGGGTCTGGGCGCGCACGTGCAGATAACGCCCGGCCAGGGCTTCAAGATCAGGCATGGGCATGGATGACGGCAAACCAGTTCTGTTCATCGGTCCAGACACGCTGGCGGCCGAAGCCGGCACGCGACAACATGTCGAGAAACTTTTCCTGCGGGTATTTGTAGCTGTTCTCGGTATGGATGGTCTCGCCCTCGGCAAACTGGCGCAGCCCCTGGGGCCAGCCCACGATGACGGGCCTCAGTGCGCGCAAGTGCATTTCCACGCGCGAATGCCCGGCGTCGAAGCGCGCCTCGTGCGCCCAGTCCTGCGCGTCGAAGTCGCTGCCCAGCACGGCGTTCACATGCTGAAGCACATTGCGGTTGAAGGCGGCCGTCACGCCCTGGGCGTCGTCATAGGCGGCGATTAGCAGCTCCACGGGCTTGGGCAGGTCTATGCCTATGAGCAGCCCGCCGTCATCGCCGAGCAGGCCGCGCATCTGCGCCAGCATGCGCTGGGCCTGGTCGGGGTCGAAATTGCCTATGGAGGAGCCCGGGTAGAACAGCAGGCGGGCGGCGCGCGGCACATCTGCGGGCAGAGCCCATTCCTGCGTGAAGTCCGCGGCCACCGCACGCGCGCTCAGGGGCGCGAAATCTCGCTCCAGCCGCTGCACGGCTCGGGCCAGAAAATCGGCCGCGATGTCCACGCCCACAAACTGCTGCGGCGCAAGGCTGCGGCACAGGCGGCGCACCTTCTCGCAGTTGCCAGCCCCCAACTCGATCAGCACCTGGCAGGGGCCTATGGCCTCTGCCATGGAGCGCTGGTGGCGCGCCATGATGGCGGCCTCGGTGCGGGTCAGATAGTACTCGGGCAGGCCGGTGATCTGCTCGAACAGCGCGCAGCCGCACTCGTCGTAGAAAAACTTGGGCGAAATCTGCGCCAGGGGCTGCATCAGGCCCTGGCTCAATTCGCGCTGCAGCTCCCGCTGCGCCTCGTACTGCCGCGAAGCTTCGGGCCGGGACTGCAGCGCCTCGGGTTCATCCAGCAGCGCCTGATGGCAGGCACTCACAATGCTGCGCTGCGCAAAACGGCAGGAGGGCAAGGGCAGAGGCAGGCGCCCTGCCCTGGCAAACCGCTCCCCCGACGTCGACACACCATCCATGAGCTGATCTCCTTGCAAGCCGCCGGCCGGCAAGGCCTGCCGCACGGCATGGATGCGATCCACCGCCGTGCATGAAGGCACGGCATCCGGCCCCTGCACAGCGCAAGACCCGAATGCCCAGATTAAAGCTTCGCCCCCGTGGTGAACGTAGGAGTGTTTCCTACATTTGTGAAAATCTAAGGCAGGGATTGCTTGAACAATTTACTTCTGGAATGCAATGAGGCCCGGCGAAGCAGCTGGGCTCGGTTGCAGCGCATGAAGCGCCCCGGCTGCACTGAGCAGCACCGGTATCAATGCAGAAGCGGACTGTCTATCTGCAAGGCCCTTGCCTGGAGCACGGCTCGAAGATCCGATACCGCGTGAGCGCCGGAGGCCTCACACCCCGGCGTCGAACACGGGCATTCGCTTTAAGACCCGCTAACTCGCACTGCCATGCAGCACCGCATTGCGGCGTGCATACAGGAAGTAGATGGCCAGCCCTATCCCCAGCCAGGTGAGGAAGGCAATCCAGGTCAGCGCTTCCAGATGGGCCATCAGGAACAGGCAGAAGCCCACCGACAGCAGCGGAACCACCGGAACGCCGGGGCAGCGGAAAGCCCGCGGCAGATCGGGACGGGTACGGCGCAGCACCAGTACCGAGATCGAAATCAGCGTGAACGCAGACAGCGTGCCGATATTGATCAACTCGGCCAGCACATTCAGCGGCACGAGAGCAGCGATCGTCGCGAACACGATGCCGACGGTCCAGGTGGCAAAGTACGGTGTGGAATGCACCGGGTGCACCGACGACAGTCGGGCAGGCAGCAGGCCGTCGCGCGACATCGCAAAGATGACGCGGGTCTGGCCGAAAGTCATCACCAGAATCACCGTGGTCATGCCGAGAATGGCGCCCAGGTCGACAAAGCCGGCAACCCAGTTCTGCCCCGCGTACTGCAACACCAGCGATACGGGGTGATCGACGCCGGCAAACATGGCGAAGGGGACGACGCCGGTCATGATGGCCGCGACAATCACGTACAGCACGGTGCAGACCGTCAGCGAGCCGATGATGCCGACCGGCAGGTCTCGGTGCGGATTGCGCACCTCCTCTGCGGCCGAGGTCACCGCATCGAAGCCGATGAAAGCGAAAAACACCAGTGCCGCCGCATTGAAGATGCCGGTTGCGCCGAACGGAGCGAAAGGCTGCCAGTTGGCCGGCTTGACATGCCAGACGCCGACCACGATGAACAGCACCACCACCGCGATCTTGATCGCCACCATCAGATTGTTGAGACGCGCCGACTCGCGCACTCCGCAGGCCACCACCCAGGTGATGGCCAGCATGATCAGAAGAGCCGGCAGGTTGAACAAGGTGTGCGCGCCGGGTACCGCGCCCGGCGCCGCCGTCAGCTCCACCGGCAAGTGCAGGCCGAAGCCCGCCACCAGCGATTGGAAGTAGCCCGACCAGCCCACCGACACCGCCGAGGTGGCCAGACCGTACTCGAGCAGAAGGTCCCAGCCTATCATCCAGGCAATGATCTCGCCCAGGGTCGCGTAGCTATAGGTATAGATCGACCCCGACACCGGAATGGCCGAGGCGAACTCGGCATAGCACAGAGCGGCGAAGCCGCAGGCCACGGCCGCAATGATGAAAGAGATCATCAGCCCCGGGCCGGCGGTCAGCGCGCCGGTGCCGGTCAGCACAAAAATACCGGTGCCGATAATGGCACCGATGCCCATCAGCACCAGGTCTGTCGGACCCAGCACCTTCTTCAGACCGCCGGCGTGCCTTTCGGCCAGCATGGCGTCGATATCCTTGGTTCGGAACAAGCTCATGGGGGTGTCTCCTGCATGTTCTGCCGCGCTCTTGCAGGACCGACACCGGATAGCGGGCGACGGGTCGTGCGGGCGCGGCTTTTCCGGGCAGCACGCAGCCGGATAGGCTGCAAGGGTTTGCTGGCGCACAGATCGCGCACCGGCCCCGGGATTAATTTGGATGGCAAACCGACTCGGTGAGACAGACCTCAAAACCGAATCAACGCAGCGCGCAAGGCAGTGCCTTGCGCGCCGCTGAAGTCAGATTCGCGGGTTTCAAGCGACGTGATGAACCCAGGCAAACGGATCGGCGATCTTGCCGCGCTGCATGCCGGTCAGCAATGAACGCAGGCGCTGCGTGACTTGGCCTTCCCCGCCATGACCGATAGTGAATTCCCCGCCGGCGTGGCGGACCTGCCCGATGGCGGTTACGACGGCGGCCGTGCCGCAGGCGAAGGTCTCCTTGAGGCGTCCGCTGGCGGCATCGGCACGCCACGACTCGAAGTCGTACGCTACTTCATTGACCGTCATGCCCTCATGCCTGGCCAGCTCAATGATCGACGCACGTGTGATGCCCGGCAGGATCGTCCCTTTCAATGGGGGCGTGCGCAGAGTTCCGTCGTCCATCACGAAAAACACGTTCATGCCGCCGAGTTCCTCGATCCAGCGGTGCTCCGCAGCGTCAAGGAACACGACCTGGTCGCAGCCCTTGGCCGCGGCCTCGGTCTGGGCGATCAAGCTGGCCGCGTAGTTGCCGCCACACTTGGCCGCGCCGGTGCCGCCAGGGGCAGCGCGCGTGTATTGCTCCGAAACCCATACGGTCACGGCCGACTTCCCGGCCTTGAAATACGGACCGACCGGGCATGCAATCACGCAAAAGATATATTCCGCTGCCGCGCGCACGCCGAGAAAACTCTCCGAAGCGAACATGAACGGGCGCAGGTAGAGGCTGCCGTCGCCGCCCGGAATCCAGTCCCGGTCGATGTCCACCAGCGCCTCCACGGCACGCAGGAAAATGGTCTCGGGGAGATCGGCCATCGACATGCGGGCTGCGGACGCGCGAAAGCGCTTCGCGTTCTCCTGCGGCCGAAACAGCGAGATCTTGCCGTCGTCGCCACGGTAGGCCTTCATGCCCTCGAATATTTCCTGCGCATAGTGCAGTACCGCGCAAGCGGGATCGATCTGGAAAGGACGGCGTGCTTCGACCTTGGCGTCATGCCAGCCGCGACCTTCGGTCCAGCGGATGGTGACCATGTGATCTGTAAACACGCGTCCGAATGCCGGATTGACCAGTCTGGTCGCGATTTGATCGGCAGGGGTGGGGTCAGGGCAACGCTCCACGGCGAATTGCAATTGATTTTCAGCGTTCATACCGTTTGTCTCCGAATGGCTCTTATGTGCGCAGCAGTGTAGGAAGCACTAACGTCATCGTAAAATCAAAAATTCCAACACCTGATATCTTCTAAACGAATAGCTGAGAGGCGGACATGGCCAAGTCACCCGAGGTACCGGAAAGGATTGCCAAGGAACTCACGCTGCGGCAGCTGCGCTACTTCGCGGCGGCGGCCGAAACCGGGCAGTTCTCGATGGCAGCAACCGCCGAGCATGTGTCGCAATCGGCCATCACCAATGCGGTGCTGGCGCTCGAGCAGCATCTGGCCGTGCGTCTATTCGAGCGCCAGCCACACGGCGTCGCGTTGACTGCCGAAGGTCATCATTTCTACCAGCATGCACGCCAGATCCTGGATTCGGTCGAAGACGCGCTGCGCGAGCCGCGCTTTCAGGTGCATGGGCTGCGGGGGACTGTGCACCTGGCGGCCTCCTACACCGTGCTGGGTTATTTTTTGCCCGGTCTGCTGGCACGCTTTCGCACGAATTACCCAGACATCGAGCTGGACCTGCACGATATGGATCGCCCGAGCATCGAGCGCGCCGTCGTTGCCGGCGAAATCGAGCTGGGCATTGCGTTGCTGTCCAATCTGGAGCGGCCGCAGCGCTTCGCCCGTCACACCCTGATGCGCTCGCGGCGCCAGCTGTGGACCTCGGCCACGCATCCGCTGTTGGCAATCGAGCGGCCTTCGCTGCGTGACATCGCCGCCTATCCCTATATCCAGATCACCGTCGACGAGGCCAAACAATCCACCATGCGCTATTGGCGAAGCCGGCGGTTGACGCCGAATGTCGCATTCCAGACCAGCTCGATGGAGGCACTGCGCGGACTGGTTGCGCACGGCTTCGGAGTGACCGTGCTGTCCGACATCGTGTATCGGCCATGGTCGCTGGAGGGCAAGCAGATCCAGGCCAGACCCATCGCCGATGCGGTGCCGGACATGGAGGTCGGCATGCTGTGGCGACCCGACTGCAAGCTCGACAAGCCGGCCGATGCGCTGCGCGAATTCCTGATCCACGCTTGCGGAAGTTGAGCCGGCTGTTCCAGTCCGAGCGTGATCATCCGCGGCTTTCCCGCCGACGGTGTCCCGATCAGGTGCCCGCCCCGCAATGGACTGCAGCACCTGGCCGTGAGGCCGGGATTTGTCTGCTGGACCGAGGACAGTCGATGCATGCCCGCTCCGCAGCCGCGAACTTAGAGCGGGCAAAAAAAATCGGTACCCCGCAGCTGCGGAATACCGATATCAAACATACACCCTAGCCTTTGGAGCATGCAGGCCATGCCGGCCCGCCCACCCCGATGCACCGCAGATGCTGCGATGCGTGCCTCATCCCCGGAAGAAGGCCAGGGACGAGATCACTCCTTGCTATCAGAAGCGATAGCCCACACCCACGCCGACCAGCCATGGATCGACCTTGAACTTGGCGTCTTCCAGGCCGGCGCCCGTCACCTTGGTGCCCAGATAGACCTTCTTGACGTCGAAGTTCAGCGACCAGTTCTTGTCCAGCGCGTAGTCGAAGCCGAGCTGCAGCGCGCCGCCGAAGCTGTTCTTCTTGATGCTCACGCCGTCGGGCAGGTTCACGCTGGAGAAATTCGTGTAGTTCACGCCAGCGCCCACATAGGGCTTGAAAGCGCCGAAGTTGGTGAAGTGGTACTGGGCCAGCAAGGTGGGCGGCAGATGCTTGAGCGTGCCGACCTTGTCGCCGCCCAGACGCACATCGTGCTTTTGCGGATAGGTCAGAACCAGCTCGGCAGCGATATTGGGCGTGAAGAAGTAGGACACGTCCACTTCAGGCATCCACTTGTTGTTGATGCTCAGGCCGGCATCGCCTGCCGCGCCGCCGTTTTCGCTGTCCAGATGCACGGCGCGCACGCGCACCATCCAGGGGCTGGTGCCGTCAAACGATTGGGCAAAAGCGGTACCTGCAGTCAGCGCGCTGGCAGCAGCGGCAATCGCGATCAGAGTCTTTTTCATTGGCTTTTTCCTTGAAGAAATTCTGGGGAGCGCCGTGCACTTCCCTTGGCATTGATTGAAACAAAGCCCGCCGGGCTCGGGTTTGTCCCAGGTCAATCCGCCGCTCGCGAAGCGCCATAAAAAAGCGGCCGTTGCCCCATGGCCACGGCCGCAGCGAAGACTGATGCAGCGCAAACCCGCGCCACACCTGCAGTGCTAGCTATATTTCTTCAGTGTACGCCCCGACGCGGGCCCAGCTTGTGCCACAGCTCCAGGCACAGCACCACGGCCGCCCCGATGACGGCACCGACCGCCACATTGACCAGCACCGTCCCCAGCATGGCGATCACACCGCCCATGGGGGTGATGACGGCACTCACCCAATGCTCGACAGGTGCCATGCCATGCACCAGCAGACTGCCGCCGACCATGAACATGGCTGCGGTGCCGACGACCGACAGGCCGCGCATCAACCAGGGAGTGAAGCCGATCAGGCCGCGGCCCAGGGCCTGAGCCGCTGCGCTGCTGCGGGCCATCAGCCAGCCGCCCACATCGTCCATGCGCACGATGGCCGCCACCAGGCCGTAGACAAAAACCGTGATCGCCAGTGCCACGGCGATCAGCACCGCCGCCTGCTCCCAGATCGGCTTGCTGGCCACCGTGCCCAGGGCGATGGCCATGATCTCGGCCGAGAGGATGAAGTCCGTGCGCACGGCCCCCTTGACCTTCTGCCTCTCGTATTCGACGGGGTCAACATCCCTGGCGCGCGCTGCCCGTACCGATGACGGCGCCACGCCCTGCCGGGCCGCAGCATCGGCATCCACCAGCGCATCCTGCGCAGCGTGCGGCGGCTTTTTGTGCAGCAACTCGAGGATTTTTTCCACACCCTCGAAGCACAGAAAAGCTCCGCCCACCATCAGCAGCGGCGTGATCAGCCAGGGCACGAAGGCGCTGATGAGCAAGGCCGCAGGCACCAGAATCGCCTTGTTCTTGAGCGAGCCCTTGGCCACGGCCCAGACCACGGGCAGCTCGCGGCTGGCACGCACACCGGTGACCTGCTCGGCATTGAGCGCCAGATCATCGCCCAGCACGCCCGCCGTCTTGCCCATGGCCACTTTGGTCATGGTGGCCACATCGTCTGCCGCCGCCGTGCTCTTGGCCGCCGCGGTCTTGGTCATCAAGGCCACGTCGTCCAGCAGCGCCGCGATATCGTCGAGCAGCATCAAAAGGCCGGCACCTGCCATCGCACTCCCCAGTTGGTTTCAATGGCCGCCATCATGCCCGCAAACCGCGCAGCGGCTGAGACAGGCAATTGCCCAGCACACAGGCGCTCGGCACGGCAAAGGCTTTGCAGCGACAATGAACGCCCTCATTGAACGGAAACCCTGTGACCCAAGCCATCGCCCATGCCGAACTGATTGCCAGCTACCGCAAACTCGCCGCAGAGGCCGCCAAGAAGGCGGAGCTGGTCAAGGCCGCTGCGGGCAAAGGCCCCAAGACCATTGCCGCCGTCAGCGCAACCGCGGCCAAAGCCGCCCGTCGCCGTGATGTGATGGGCGCCAAGCTGGCCAAGCTCGGCGTCGTTCTGCCGGACTGAGCCCCGACCGGTCAGCTTTTACTTGCTGGTCTTGAAGCCCTGCGTCGCGGCCCAGGCCGCCACATCGTCGCGGCGTATGGCCGCGGCCATGAGTTGCGGGAAGACATCGGGCGTGCAGGCAAACGAGGGCACGCCCAGGGCCGCCAGCTTGGCGGCCAGTTCCGCGTCATAGGCTGGGGCGCCTTCGTCGCTGAGCGCCAGCAGCGTGATGAACTGCACGCCGGCTTCGACCAGTTCGTTGGCGCGGCGCAGCAGGCCCGACTCCACACCGCCTTCGTAGAGGTCGGAGATCAGCACCAGAATGCTGTTGCGCGGCTCGCTGATCAGGCCCTGGCAGTAGCCGACGGCGCCGTTGATATCGGTGCCGCCGCCCAGTTGCACGCCAAACAGCACATCGACGGGGTCGTCGAGCTTCTCCGTCAGGTCGACCACCGCCGTATCAAACACCACCAGCTTGGTGGCCACGGCCGGAAGGCTGGCCATCACCGCGCCAAAGATGCTGGAGTAGACGACCGAGTTGGCCATGGAGCCGCTCTGGTCGATGCACAGGATCACCTCGCGCTGCGGGCGGCGCGCCTTGCGTCCATAGCCAATCAGCGTCTCCGGAACAATGGTCTGGTACTCGGGCTGCCAGTGGCGCAGGTTGGCGCGTATGGTGCGGTTCCAGTCGATCTCGGCATGGCGCGGGCGACGGTTGCGCTGGCTGCGGTCCAGTGCCCCGGCCACGGCGCTGCGCATGGGGTCCTCGAGCTTTTTCATCAGCTCGTCCACCACCTTGCGCACCACCAGCCGCGCCGTGGCCTTGGTATTCTGCGGAAGCACCGAGCCCAGCGAAATCAGATCCGCCACCAGATGCACATCGGGCTGCACGTTCTCCAGCATCTCGGGCTGCAGCAGCAGCTCGCGCAGGTTCAGGCGCTCCATGGCGTCGCGCTGCATGACCTGCACGACCTGGCTGGGAAAGTACTTGCGGATATCGCCCAACCAGCGCGAGACCGAAGGCGAGGAATTGCCCCGCCCGCCGCGGCGCGAAGCCAGCTTGCTGTCTTCCTCGTACAGCGCGGCCAGCGCCTGGTCCATTTCCTGCAAACGCCCCGAGACACCGCCGCAGCTGGCATCGGCCGGGCCGCCCAGCACCATGCGCCAGCGCTGCAGCCGCGTCGTGGGCTGCAGCTCCTGCTCGTCGATGGCCTTGGTTTCGGTAGCTGCCGTATCGCTCATGGCGTCACTCCGCTAAATTCTTCGGAAACAGGAGCAGCCAACGCTTTCTCCATCAGCGCTGGCGGCAGATCCAGCCCCAGCAGTTCAGCCAGCACGGGCAGTGCCAGCACGGCGCGCGCCTCGTCCCAGGGCGGGTCCTCCTGCGCCGCACCGCCCGCCACGGCGGCGGCAGCACGCACTGCGGTTCCGCCCACGGGCGTGCGCTTGGCCTTCTCGCCCAGGCTCTGGCGCTCATGGTTGCTGAAGGCCGAGAAACTGCGCCGCACCAGCGGCAGGATCTGCGCGAACTGGGCCTCGCCCAACTGCGAGAGCCAGGCATCGACCGCGCCCCAGATGGCCTCGTCGTGCAGCAGCACCAGGGCCTGCTGGTTCAGAAAGCCATCGAGCCAGGCCGCCACATCCATGGGCGCCACGCCCAGCGACAGATTGCGGCCGAACTGGGTCACGATTTCGGCGCTCTCCAGCAGCTGCTCATCCAGCAGCAGGCGGCAGGCCATGCCGCGCAGCAGGGCCGCCGCGGCGTCGCCCATGGCCAGGCTCCTGAGCGCGGCGCGCCAGGCATGGCGCGATTCCTCGGCCTGCTCGACGAGTTCGCCCGAGCCGCGCAGGCGCAGCGCCTCATGGGCGGCCAGCACCTTGGTGCGCATGGCGGCAGCGGCCTCCTCGTCCATGGCCATGCAGGCCACGGGTAGGCCGATGGCGGCACGCAGCACCAGGGAGTCGATCACCGTGGCCAGCAAGGCCGTGTCGGTCTGGCGCACGCTGCCGTAGCGGTGCACATTGGCCAGCGGCGGCAGGGCCTGCAGCAGCTGGGCCACGTCGCCGGTGGTCGCGGCGCGTTCGGCCAGCGTGCCGATCAAGGCCTGGACCAGCTGCGGCAGATCGGCCAGCAGCGCATCGTCGATCGCCTGGGCGATCCGGGGCAGCGGCGTCTCGGGTGTCAGGCTGGCGCGCAGCCTGGCCGTGGCGGCCTGGGCCACGGTGGCGCCGTGCACGCTGGCCTCGATGATGCGCACGGCCAGTTCGGGCTGCCACTGCAGCTGCCAGCTCTCGCGGAAAGTGCCGCGGTTGCGCTGCGCGTCGCGCGCCAGCGCCCCCCAATCAATGCCCAGCAGGCGCAGGCGGTGCAGAAAGTGGCTGCGCGCCAGATCGGTATCCTTGCGCAGGTCCAGCGCCAGCAGCTTGGTCGCCGCCTCGGGCTTGAGGCGCAGCGTCTTCTGCTGCTGTTCGATATCGCGCTGCAGCGGCACCTGTGGCACATCGGCAGGCACGGTGCCGAGCACGTCGCCGACCGTCAAGCCGTCCTCGATCAGGCGCAGCGCTGCCGTCTCGCCCATGCAGATGACGGTGCTGATGGCCTCGTTGAGCTCCTCCAACCCCGGCGAGGGCTGGCCGCGCAGGGCGGCCAGGCTTTCTGCCAGGCGCGTGGCCTCGATGATGTGGGCGCTGGAGCAGTCCAGGTCTTTTTCGCGCAGCAGGTGCGCCACACGCGTGAGCCAGCCGGCCGTGCGCACAGTGCTGGCGGAAACCATGGCCGCCGGCGCCTGCACCTTGTCGGGCGCCGAACACTGCCACAGGTGCGCATACCAGCCCGGCGAAGTGACGCCCGCGCCATAGCCGCTGCTGCTGGCCAGGTTGCGGTAAGTCCAGGGCGCCCAGGTGGCCTGCACCTTGGCCTTGGGCAGGCCTTTGAGCAAGGCGCTGTCGGCCTTGGCCGTCACGTTCTCCTTGAGCGCCGGCACATGCCAGGCACCGCAGACCACGGCAATGCGCTGGTGGCCGGCCTTGACCGCTTCGCGCAGGCACTGGCGCATCCAGGCCTCGCGCAACGCCTCGCGCCGTGCGTGGTGCGCACCACGCCAGTGCTCCCCATGCTCGGCAAACTCTTTGCCGATCTCGCTGCGCACGGCGGTCATGGCCTCGGCAATGCTCTCGAACAGCGCCTCGCTGTCGCCGCGCTCTTCCACCAGACGGTTCCACCAGCTTTCCCCGTCCTCAAAGCCCGCCGCATGGGCCAGCCAGTCCAGAGGATCGCCGGGCAGATGGCGGGCGGCAATCTTCGCCTCGCCATCGAGCTCGACATCGGCAGCGGGCAGGGCTGCCTCCGCATCTTCGCCGCCATCGGCTGCATCGTCCCGGCCGTCGGCTTCGGCCTGCGCCCTGCCAAGCTGCGCACGCCGCTCGGCCTCCAGTGCCATGGCATGGGTCTGCGGCAGATCGAAAAAGCGTACCGGCACCTGGTTCCGTCCGGCCCAGTGCAAGGCCTGCCATTCGGGCGAAAACTCGGCAAACGGATAGAAGGCCGCGTGGCTAGGCTCTTCCTGCCGGTAGACCAGCATGGCCACGGGCGCGCGCAGCTCGGGGCTTTGCAGCATGGGCAGCAGGGCTTCGCCCTCGGGCGGGCCCTCGACCAGAATGCAGTCGGGCTGCAGGCGCTCCAGCACCGCCAGCAGGCTGCGCGCGCAGCCCGGGCCGTGGTGGCGTATGCCAAAGAAATGAATCGAATCAGCGGAAGTGGCCATGGGCTCTATATCGGAAAGTCTGAGTAGGCGACTGCCTTCCAAGCGGCTGGCACAGCCCAGCGAATCGCAGATTCGCGGTTGAGACGAGGCGCATCACCGAAGACAGTAGCAGCGCTACGGCGAGGGGAGGCAACAACGTATCAGGGACTGTGGCAGCCGCTCGCCAAATTACAGCTGTTCGCGGCAGGCGCGGTACAAATCCTTCCAGTCGCTGCGCTCCTTGACCACGGTTTCCAGGTATTCCTTCCACACCACGGTGTCCTGCACCGGATCCTTGATGACGGCGCCCAGCAGGCCCGAGGCCACATCGCCGGCACGCAGCACGCCGTCGCCGAAGTGGCCGGCCAGGGCCATGCCGCTGTTGATGACCGAGATGGCCTCGGCCGTGGACAGCGTGGAGCTGGGTGACTTCAGGCGCACGGTCTTGCCGTCCTCGGTCTGGCCATTCCTCAGCTCGCGGAAGATCTGCACCACGCGGCGCACTTCCTGCAGCGCGGGCGGCTCGGCCGGCAGCTGCAGCGCGCGGCCCTGCTCGGTCACGCGCTTGGTGACGATCTGCACCTCCTCGTCCTGCGAGGCCGGCACGGGCAGCACCACGGTGTTGAAACGGCGCTTCAAGGCGCTGGACAGCTCGTTTACGCCCTTGTCGCGATTGTTGGCCGTGGCGATGACCGAGAAGCCCGGTACGGCCTGGAATTCAGACCCCAGCTCGGGCACGGGCAAGGTCTTTTCGGACAGCACGGTGATCAGGGTGTCCTGAACATCGGCGGGAATGCGCGTCAGCTCCTCGATGCGTGCGATCTTGCCCAGGCGCATGGCGTTGACCAGCGGGCTGGGGATCAGAGCCTTGTCGGAAGGGCCGTGGGCCAGCAGCTGGGCGTAGTTCCAGCCATAGCGCAGCTGTTCCTCGCTGGTGCCGGCCGTGCCCTGGATGAGCATGGTGGAGTCGCCGCTCACGGCCGCCGACAGATGCTCGGACACCCAGGACTTGGCCGTGCCGGGCACGCCATACAGCAGCAGCGCGCGATCGGTGGCCAGCGTGGAGACGGCAATCTCCATCAGGCGCGGATTGCCGATGTACTTGGCGCTGACTTCAAAGCCATGGCTGAGCTTGCCGCCCATCAGATACTGCAGCACCGCCCAGGGCGAGAGCTTCCAGTTGGGCGGGCGCGGACGGTCGTCCACCTTCTGCAGGGCATCGAGTTCTTCGGCAAATTGCTGTTCTGCGTGCTGACGTAGTACTTGGCTCATGGTGTGCTTCGGGATTGAATTCGGAAAACAAATACGACTTACGCAAATCAGGCTCAGGCAAGACGTTTGCCCTATGGGCATGCTTCTTGTGCATCCTTGTTTGCGTAAGTCCTGACAAAGAGGGTTAGTCGCTCAGCGCGGCATGCAGGGCCACGCGCAGATCGACACAGCGGTTGAGTTGCGCCAGCACGCGCTCGTCGTCCCAGGGACGCAGGCGCGCACGCTCCAGCCTGGCCTGCTGCTCGGGCGTGAGCGCAATGCCGCCGGCGCTGTCGGTTGCGGAATCCAGATCGGCTGCGGTGGCTGAGGGCTTGCGCCATAGCCGGGCTAAACGCGGCAATACCGCGGCATGCAGCCGGCGCGCACAGGCCAGCAAGGCCTGGTCGGCCTGCCAGCTATGCCAGCTGCCGGTGACCTGCTTGCCGCCCAGAGCCTTGTCCAGCTCATCCATCAGCCGCTCGGACATGGACAGCGAAAACTCGCCGACCGCGGGCATACCGCTTTCGATGGCATTGATGCGCTCGATCAGCGTGCCCTTGGCCTGCTGCAGCTGTGCCTGCCAGAGCGCTTCGCGCTGCTCCTGGCTGAGCTGGTTGAGCAGCGCAGGCAGCAGCGACTCGACCCGCGCATCGCGGTCCATGGTCTGCAGCAGCGCAATCCAGCGCACATCGTGCTGATCGCGCAAGGCGGCCAGCCAGCCCTGGCGCAGCGCCGTCTTCCAGTCGCTGCGGCGGCTCCATTCCCACAGCTGCTCGGGCGTCATGCCCAGCGTGTCGATCCAGAATGCGACGGGTGCCTGTCCCACCATCTGCTGCAGCCACCAGGCTTTCACGCCCTTGATATAGGCCGGCGGCTGCAGCGCGATGCCGTCGCGCTCCCAGTCCTTGCTGCCTTCCTCGGGTGGCTCGATCTGCCACTCGCCCTTGGCGTTGCGGCTCAGCATGGCTTGCAGCCAGCCGGTGATGCGCTGGCTGTGGCCGCTTTGCGGCAGGCGCGACAGCAGGCGGGCCGCGTTCTCGCGCACCTCCTTGCTGCGGTCGCCCAGCAGCTTTTCCAGCAGCGGCTCGTCCGCCATGGACAGGCCTGTCTCCAGCGTCATGACCATGGGCGCCCGCTCCTTGGCGCTCAGCTCCTTCAGGCTGGCTTCCAGCCTTGCGCGGGCCTGGGCCGGGCCGCTCCGGCGCTCACCGTGCAGCAGGGCAAGGCGCTGATCGATGGAGCCCTCCTGCCAGACCTGCTCGGGGTCGGCCGTTTCCTCTACGCCGCCGGCGTAGCTCCATTGGGGGTTGAGCGCCGCCAGCCAGCGCCCGCGCTCTCCCAGCACGGGCGTGAGCCAATGGCGCAGGGCCACGGACTGGCGCCCCTGCTCCAGCGCCTGCGCCAGCAAGCCATGGGGCAGGCGCTGTCCGGCACCATCCAGGGCCGCGAACATGGGGGCTAGCAGATCCTGCGCGCCATCCCGCAGTACCTCGCGCATCAGCGCCTGCAAATGCGGGCTTTCCGGTGCCGGGCGCGTCTCGGCCGGCACAGGTGCAGGTGCCGGTGCGAGCGGCGCCAAAGTCTGGCTCCGCCCCTGGCCAGCAAGCCAGCCCGCGCGTTCCAGCACGGCCGCGACGCCGCTGGCGCGCAGCAGTTGCAGTGCCGCAGCTTGCCCTGTACCCGCGCCGACAGAGACCGCCAGCGCGGTCTGCAGCGCCTGCTGGCTGGCCGGTGCTGTGCCGTCCGCGCCTTGCGTGAAGATTTGCGGCAAGGGCAGGCGATCCACGCCCACCATGGCCGATTGCTGCAATGCAGCCCAGATTTGTGCGCTGCTCATACGTTTTCGCTCCGGTGCTGCCAGATGCATTGCAATACGCCCGCAGCATCGGCCTGCCAGGCACTGAGAAGACGCCAACACCCGACATGGCCCCGGCCCGGCTCCCACTCGCCAAACAGCTGCATGGGCGCAGCGCCCGTCAGTGCCAGCAGGTGCCAGGCTTCGTCGTCGGCAATCAGGGCCGGAACCTGGCCGGACGCCACGCCGTCCTGTGCGGGCCAGACCGCCCACCACTGCGCCTGGGCAAACTGCAGCTGTACCTGCGCACACCACAGCGGCTGTGTCGCCTGCAGCGGATTGCCCGCCACGCGCTGCGTCAGGTCGGTCAAAGCGGCGGCTGCCACCGCGATATCCAGGGGCGCAGCCTGCTCCATCAGTGCCTCGGCATGACCGCCCGCAAGCAGAGCGCGCAGCGGTGCCCGGCCCGGATAGAAGTGCAAAGCGCAGCGGTAGGAACGCCCCACTAGCCAGGCGGTTTCAAAGCCGCGCCCGCCCTGTGCGTAATCGAGCACCAGAGCCGCTCTGCCGCTTTGCCGGCCCTGCAGCCAAACCCGGCGCTCCATCAGCCGGCCTTCGCGCTCGATGGTGCGCAGGCCGACCACATGCCATTCGTCGGCCACCGGCTCGCCCAAAGCCAGCACCTCGGCCTTGTCCATGGGCCAGCCCAGGGCTGCCATCACATCTGCCCTGACCGGTGCAGACAGCGATTCGCGGCGCTGCACGGCATCGACCAACAGTTGCCAGTGGCCCAGCCGTGCCAGCAGGTCGCGCGGCCAGGCGGGATGGCTGTCCACCAGCTCCCAGGCCTCCTTGATGCGCACCGACATGCCGCCGGCCTGCGCATCCACCATGCGCGCGGCCATGTTGTTCCACTGGGCACGGGCCTGGTTGTCGCCGGCCAGATTGGCCAGGCCGTTGCGCACCATGTCCTGCATCCACAGCGACAGCTCCTGCATGCCTGCGGCCACCTTGTCCCAGCGCTTGTCTTCACGCCTGGCCTGCTGTCTGGCCGCGGCTTCGGGGTCGGCAGGTGCGGCTGCAGCGGCCTTGGCCTCTTTCTTCTCGGCCTTGTCCTGCCGTCCCAGCAGCCAGCTGCTTACCCACTCGGGCGGCTCGCCGCCTTCGCTCACCTGTCCGCCCGCACGCAACAGCATCAGCGCCAGGCCATGCTTGCAGGGAAATTTGCGGCTGGGGCACGAGCACTTGAAGGCCGGACCGCTGAAGTCCACCTGCGTCTGATAGGGCTTGCTGCCGCTGCCCTGGCACTCGCCCCAGACCGCGGCTTCGTTGCTGCCCGTGCTGGGCCATTTGCCGATGGATTGCAGCCCTTTGGCCGCCTTGCTGGATGCGGCGTCCGGCGACAAGGCCAATACCTGTTCTTCAGTTGCTAACACACGCGACAAAGATATCCCCTGTTGACGACGCTATCCATCGATCCGATCAAAACCGGCGGCCTGCAGCCGCTCGCCCACGACATTCAGCGAATGATATAAAAATAATAGCGTATTGCAGGCAGCAAATGAGCGCGCCAGGAGAAAAACGCTGCTTACCCAGCGCATGCATGCCCTTCATGCTTGTGGCGGCCACCGGCCCTTAGCCGCGCACCGCCTTCAGAAAGCGGAAGCCTCCGCCCGCCGTCTGCAGTCCGTCGCGCCGGCGCTGAAAATAGCGGGCGTTGATCTGCGCCGCGTCCAGGTCCTCCTGCACCGACCAGCCCAGCGCCTGCAGCCGCGCGTGCAGGGCCTCGGGTTCATAGTCGCTGAGCCAGGGCTCGCCCATGGCGGCAAACGCCTTGGCCGAGTACTCGGCCATCATGCGCTCCAGCGGCGCCAGCAGATGGTTGCCGACGCGGTAGTCCAGCACCAGCACGCTGCCCGCCGCCATCCTCGCCGCATCGCGCATCACGGCCTCCACGGCCGCTGGCGCAAGATAGGGCGTGACGCCCAGCCAGGCGATGCAGGCGGGCCTGCATAGGTCGAAACCGGTCGACGCCAGCGCGTCGCTCGGGCTCTGGCACGACAGATCCGCAGCCACCCAGCGCGGCGCCTGTGCAGCCAGTCGGGCCGGCAGGGTCTGGATGCGCGCACGCTTGGCCTGCTGCATGGCGGGCCGGTCCACCTCGTATACCTCCAGCCGCCCCGGCCAGGGATTGCGCAGCGCCAGCGTGTCCCAGCCGGCGCCCAGGACCACATACTGGCGCACGCCCTGGGCCACGGCGGCATGCAGCGCATCTTCGGCATAGCGGCTGCGCGCCACGATGCCCGCGCGCATGGTGCGGCTCATGGGGTCGTTGAGCGAAAACGGGTCCTCCCTCAGTGCCCGGGCCAGAGCGGGCTCCAGAATGTCCAGCGCATGCGGATCGTGCAGCACGGCGGGCTCGTCCAGCAGACCGTGCACGGCGCGCAGCATGGCCATGCGCAGCGCCGAAGGGCTGGTGTCCGGCCCCGGGTCGGCCGGGGAAATGGCGGGAGAAGCAGAGGATTGATGGTGCATGCGGCACTCCTGGTGAAGCAGAAGTCCGCACTCTCAGGCCTCACGCTAGGTGAGGGTCAAGCCCCTGTGTCGTTGCCGGCGTCGCCGATGCGCTGCACCAGCGCGCGCATCTCGGGGGTGACCGGATGGCCGTGCTGCAGCAGGGGCTCGCTCGCATAGGCGCGCACAATCGCGGCCTGCAGCTGCGGATCCTGCCCGGCCATGCGCGCCAGCAAGGCCTGCCACTGCGCGAGCAGGTGGCGTGCCGCCGGCTGGCGCACCTCGGCCCCCTGATCCAGCAGGCTCTGCGCCCGGGCGGCCCATTGCTGCCACCGGGCCGACAGGCCGGCATCCAGGCGCATCAGCTGCTCGGCATCCAGGTGGCGCCGCAGGGCTTCCATGCGCAGCGCAATGGCCCGGCCTATGTATTGCAGCGTGGCCGGCGCAATGCCCTGATGCCGGGCGGTTTCCGGTGCCTGCTCGTGCATGCGCGCCCACCGCAGCGCCAGAGCCAGGTTGCCGCGCGTCAGCCGCATGGACTGGTCCATCCATTGCTGAGCCAGACGCTGCAGCTGCGGAGCATCGGCAGCTGCCCCGGCCCGCCGCAAGGCCTCGACCTCGGCGATCAGCGGCTGCCATTGCGCACACAGCTGCTGCCAGCGCCGCAGCATGGAGCGCAGTTCACGCGCCGAGAAATGGGCACTGAAGGCCGGCAGCAGCTCCAGCAGCCGCTGCCAGGGAGCGGCCTCTGCGGACGCCGCCTCGTCCAGCGCAACGGTCTGCAGCAGCAGTGACAGCTGCTCGCGCACCTGCCGGCTGCGGGCAATGGCCGCGTCGACCTCGCGCAGCTGGGCTTCGATCTGCTGGAGGGGTGCGCCTTCCGGCACCGGCTGGGCCAGCATCTCGGCGATGCGGGCCAGGCCGAAACCCAGATCGCGCAGCGCCTGCACGCTTTGCAGGCGCCGCACGTCGGCGGGTGCGTAGAGGCGGTAGCCCGCTGCCGAGCGGGCAGACGGCGTGACCAGGCCGATCTGGTCATAGTGGTGCAAGCTGCGCACCGTCAGCCCGGTCTGGCGGGCCAGTTCACCGACCTTCAGCACGCCTCAGCACCGGCTGGCTCTTAGCCCAGCCACTTGCGCGCATTGCGCCAGACGCGCATCCAGGGGCTGAACTCGGACTTGTCGCCCGAAGTCCAGCTCATCTGCACGTTGCGGAACACGCGCTCGGGGTGAGGCATCATGGCCGTGAAGCGGCCGTCGGCCGTGGTCACGGCAGTCAGGCCGCCGGCCGATCCGTTCGGGTTGAACGGGTACTGCTCGGTGGGCTGGCCGTGGTTGTCCACGTAGCGCATGGCCTTGATCACCTGGTCCGCATTGCCGCGGAACTTGAAGTTCGCATAGCCCTCGCCGTGGGCCACGGCGATAGGCAGGCGGCTGCCGGCCATGCCCTGCAGGAACAGGCTGGGCGACTCCAGCACCTCGACCATGGACAGACGCGCTTCGAAGCGGTTGCTCTGGTTCTGGGTGAAGCGCGGCCAGTCCTGCGCACCGGGGATGATGTCGGCCAGCTCGGCAAACATCTGGCAGCCGTTGCACACGCCCAGGCCGAAGGTGTCCTGGCGGCCGAAGAACTGCTGGAATTGCTCGGACAGGCGCTCGTTGAAGGTGATGGAGCGTGCCCAGCCTATGCCGGCGCCCAGGGTGTCGCCATAGCTGAAGCCGCCGCAGGCCACCACGCCGGCAAAGTCCTTGAGCTCGGCGCGGCCCGACTGCAGGTCGGTCATGTGCACGTCCACGGCATCGAAGCCGGCTTCGGTGAAGGCATAGGCCATCTCGACATGGGAGTTCACGCCTTGCTCGCGCAGCACGGCCACGCGGGGCTTGGCGGCCACGTTGATGAAAGGCGCTGCCACATTGTCCTGCGGATCGAACGTCAGGTGCACATGCATGCCGGGGTCGTTCGCCACGCCGGCTGCGGCGTGCTCGCTGTCGGCGCAGGCGGGGTTGTCGCGCTGCTGGGCAATCTTCCAGCTCACGGCGTCCCAGACCTGGTGCAGATCGGACAGGGTCGCGCCGAACACCTTCTTGGCATCGCGCCAGACCTGCAGCTCGCCCTTGCCCATGTCGACGGCAGACGACTCGGGGCGAGTCTTACCGATAATGTGGCTGCAGGTGGCCAGGCCATGCTCGCGCAGGGTCTGCAGCACTTCGGCGCGGTCTGCGGTCTTGATCTGCAGCACGGCGCCCAGCTCTTCGTTGAACAGCGCACGCAGCGTCAGGTCCTCACGGCGGCCCGAAACCTGGTTGCCCCAGTTCTTGCCTTCACCGCTGTCCATGCGGCTGTCGCTGATGCCGTCGCCTTCGGTGATCAGCATGTCCACATTCAGCGCCACGCCTACATGGCCGGCGAAGGCCATTTCGGCCACCGTGGCCAGCAGGCCGCCGTCGCCCCTGTCGTGGTAGGCCAGAATCTGGCCCTTGGCACGCAGCGCGTTCACGGCATCGACCATGGCGATCAGGTCCTTGGCCGCGTCGAGGTCGGGTGTCTCGTTGCCGGCCTGGTTCAGCACCTGGCCCAGGATGGAGCCGCCCATGCGCATCTTGCCGCGCGACAGGTCGATCAGCACCAGGGTGCTGTCTTCTTCCACGGCATCGAGCTGAGGCGTCAGCGTGCTGCGCACATCGTCGATGGAGGCAAAGCCCGTGATGATCAGGCTGACGGGCGAAGTCACCTTCTTGGTCTGGCCGTCCTCGGCCCATTGCGTGCGCATGGACAGCGAGTCCTTGCCCACGGGAATGGAAATGTTCAGCGCCGGGCACAGCTCCATGCCCACGGCCTGCACCGTGGCGTAGAGCGCCGCGTCTTCACCGGCCTCGCCGCAGGCAGCCATCCAGTTGGCCGACATCTTGATCTTGCTCAGCTCGATGGGCGCGGCCAGCATATTGGTGATGGCTTCGGCCACGGCCATGCGGCCCGAGGCCGGCGCGTTGATGGCCGCCAGCGGCGTGCGCTCGCCCATGGCCATGGCTTCGCCCTTGAAGCCCTTGAAGTCGGCCAGGGTCACGGCCACGTCGGCCACGGGCACCTGCCAGGGGCCGACCATCTGGTCGCGGTGGGTCAGGCCGCCCACGGCACGGTCGCCGATGGTGATCAGAAAACGCTTGGAAGCCACGGTGGGGTGGGCCAGCACTTCGATCACGGCCTTTTCCAGCGGCACGCCGGTCAGGTCGATGGCGGGCAGCTCGCGCGTCACCGTCGTCACGTCCTTGTGCATCTTGGGTGGCTTGCCCAGCAGCACTTCCATGGGCATGTCCACGGGGAACTTCTGGTCGCCCGATTCCACGGCCGTGTCCTCCAGCACCAGCTGGCGCTCTTCGGTCGCCGTGCCGATCACGGCAAACGGGCAGCGCTCGCGCTCGCAGAAGGCGGTGAACTGCGCCAGCGATTCGGGCGCAATCGCCAGCACATAGCGTTCCTGCGATTCGTTGGACCAGATTTCCTTGGGCGCCAGGCCGGACTCTTCCAGCTTGACGGCGCGCAGGTCAAAGCGTGCGCCACGGCCCGCGTCGTTGGTCAGCTCGGGGAAGGCATTGGAGATACCGCCCGCACCCACGTCGTGGATGGCCAGGATGGGGTTGTTGGCGCCCTGCTGCCAGCAGTGGTTGATGACTTCCTGCGCACGGCGCTCGATCTCGGGGTTGCCGCGCTGCACCGAGTCAAAATCGAGCTCGGCCGCATTCGTGCCCGAAGCCATGGAGCTGGCCGCACCGCCGCCCATGCCGATGCGCATGCCGGGGCCGCCCAGCTGGATCAGCAGCGTGCCCGCGGGGAACAGAATCTTCTTGGTCTGCCCGGCATCGATCACGCCCAGGCCGCCGGCGATCATGATGGGCTTGTGATAGCCGCGCGTGATGTCGCCGACCTGCTGTTCGTATTCGCGGAAATAGCCGGTCAGGTTGGGGCGGCCGAACTCGTTGTTGAAGGCCGCGCCGCCCAGCGGGCCTTCGATCATGATCTGCAGCGGGCTGGCGATATGTTCGGGCTTGCCGACTTCGCTGCCCCAGAGCTTGGAGACGGTGAAGCCCGTGAGGCCTGCCTTGGGCTTGGAGCCGCGGCCGGTTGCGCCCTCATCGCGGATCTCGCCGCCCGCGCCCGTGGAGGCGCCGGGGAAGGGAGAGATGGCCGTCGGGTGGTTATGTGTTTCCACCTTCATCAGCACATGGCTGGTGGCACTTTGCTTTTGATAGCTGGGAGCGCTTGCTGCATCTGCGCTACCACTGAATTTTGCTACAAATCGCTCCACCTCATGGCCTTCCATGATGGAGGCGTTGTCGGCATAGGCCACGATGGTGTGCTGGGGCGAAAGCTGCTCGGTGTTGCGGATCATGCCGAACAGCGACTTCTCCTGCGCCACGCCGTCGATGGTGAAGTTGGCGTTGAAGATCTTGTGGCGGCAGTGCTCGGAGTTCGCCTGGGCGAACATCATCAGCTCGACATCGGTGGGGTTGCGCTTGAGGCCGTTGAAGGCATTGACCAGATACTCGATCTCGTCGTCGGCCAGCGCCAGGCCCCATTGCTTGTTGGCGGTTTCCAGCGCAGCGCGACCGCCACCCAGCACGTCCACAAACTCCATGGGCTGGGCTGCCAGCGTGGTGAACAGCTTCTCGGCCTCGGCGCGCGTCGCAAACACCGACTCGGTCATGCGGTCGTGCAGCAGAGCGGCAATCTGCGCGGTCTGCTCTGGCGAGAGCTCGGGCTGTCCGCCCAAGAGACCCGACTTCAGGGCCACGCGGTACTCGGTGATGCGCTCCACGCGGAACACATTCAGGCCGCAGTTGCGCGCGATGTCGGTCGCCTTGGAAGCCCAGGGCGAGATCGTGCCCAGGCGCGGAGTGACGATGAAGGCCAGGCCTTCGTCGGCACCTTCGTAAGGGTCGCCATAGGTCAAGAGCGCCGACAGGCGCTCTTGCAATGCGGGCACAGGAGCCCCTTCGGTGGCCACCAAGTGGACGAACCGCGCGGCAATGCCGGTGATCTTGGGGTGGATGGCGACCAGGTCGGTCAGAAGCTGTTGGGCGCGGAACGAGCTCAGGGCGTTTCCACCCTCAAACTGTGTCAGATGCAATGTCACGTGGCGGCCTGTTTATGTGAAGGCTGGTGAAAAGCGCCACGGCCCGGCCCTGCTTGTGCGAGGACCCGGCCAGGGCGCTGAATCGGTGAACCTGGGATTTTACCGTGCCTAGCACTAACCCTCGGCATTCCCGCCCCTTGCCCCTGCAGGCTCACGGCAGCGATGGGATAATTCCGGCATGAGCATCACCCTGAAGACCCCCGAAGACATTGAGCGCATGCGCATTGCAGGTCGCTTTGCTTCGGATGTGCTGGACTACATCACCCCCCATATCAAGCCCGGCATCACCACCCAGCAAATCGATGATTTGTGCGCCGAGCGCATGGCCCAGCAAGGTACCAAGACCGCCTGCCTGGGTTACCAGCCGCCGGGCATGACGCCCTACCCGGCCTATGTCTGCACCTCGGTCAATCAGGTGGTGTGCCACGGCATCCCCAACGACAAGCCTTTGAAGAAGGGCGATATCGTCAACGTCGACGTGACCATCATCACCGATGATGGCTGGTTCGGCGACAACAGCCGCATGTTCCTCATCGGCGAGAGCACGATCGCCGCCAAGCGCCTGAGCAAGCTCACGTTTGAAGCCATGTGGAAGGGCATACAGCAGGTCAAGCCCGGCGCCACGCTCGGCGATATCGGCCACGCCATCCAGAGCTTTGCCGAGGGCAACAATCTCTCCGTGGTGCGCGAGTACTGCGGCCACGGCATCGGCAAGGTGTTCCACGACGAGCCCCAGGTGCTGCACTACGGCCAGCCGGGCAGCGGCGTGGTGCTCGAGGAAGGCATGGTCTTCACCATCGAGCCCATGCTCAATCTGGGCAAGCGCGACATCAAGGCCATGCCCGACGGCTGGACCGTGATCACCAAGGACCGCAGCCTCTCGGCCCAGTGGGAACTGATGATCGCCGTCACCAAGACGGGCTACGACGTGCTGACCTGGTCGGACGGCTCGCCCACGCCGCCGGACTTCATCACCGCCATCCGCACCTGAGGCGGGAGCGGCCCGGCCCCATGCCGCCCCGGTCAGACCGGAGGCGGCATATTTTTTGCTTGCACCCATTGTGCTGCAAGCGCTAGCCGCTCATCTTTTTGCCAGCACCGCCCTCAGGCCCAAGCCGCTTGGGTTAAGGTGAGAGCCAAGCACTTGCTCTGTCGAAACGCTTTTTTCTGCCGCGCATGACCTTCCCTGCCCCCAGCTCCGCCTCCGCGCCCGACGCCCCCGACCTTGACTCGCTGCAAGCGCTGCGCGAGGAGTACCGCTTGGCCAAGGCACGACAGATTGCACTGCTGCACAACCCCACCCTGGGCCGGCGCAGCGTGCGCGGCGTGCTGCACCATTTCAGTGAACTGGCCGACGGCCTGCTGCGCGCGCTCTGGCAGCGTGCCTCCATGCCAGCCGGGGCCGCGCTGCTGGCCGTGGGCGGCTATGGGCGCGCCCAGCTGTTTCCCTGCTCCGATATCGACGTGCTGGTGCTGCTGCCCCAAAACAGTGCCGGCCCCGACCCAGAATTTGCGACCAGCGTCGAGCGCTTCATCAGCAGCTGCTGGGATGCGGGCCTGGAGATAGGCTCCAGCGTGCGCAGCCTGGCCGAATGCCTGCAGGAAGCGGCCCAGGACCTGACCGTGCAGACCTCCATGCTGGAGTCACGCCTGATCACGGGCAGCAAACCGCTGTTTACCGAGTTCGAAACCCAGTTCCGCCGCGAGCTGGACCCCCAGGCCTTTGTGGAAGGCAAGCTGCTGGAGATGCGCCAGCGCCATGCCAAGCATGATTTCACGCCCTACTCGCTGGAGCCCAACTGCAAGGAGTCGCCCGGCGGGCTGCGCGATCTGCACACCATGCTCTGGCTGGCCAAGGCCGCGGGCTTTGGCAGCAGCTGGCGCGAACTGGCCGAGAAAGGCCTGATCACAGCGTTTGAGGAGCAGCAGCTCGAATCCAATGAGTCCCTGCTGAGCCTGATCCGCGCGCGCCTGCATGCGGCGGCGGGCCGCCATGAGGACCGGCTGGTGTTCGATCTGCAGACCGCCGTGGCCGAGATGTTCGGCTACCGCTCGACCACGCCCGAGGGGCGCAAGCTGGCCATGCGTGCCGGCGAGACGCTGATGCGCCACTACTACTGGGCCGCCAAGGCCGTGACCCAGCTATGCCAGATCGTGCGCATGAGCATCGAAGAGCGGCTCAACCCGCGCTCGCACAAGCTGATCCGCCTGAACCAGCATTTCTTCGAGAAGGCCGGCACCATCGAGGTCGCCAGCGACGATCTTTACGAGCGCGACCCGCATGCGATTCTCGAGACCTTCCTCATGTACGAGCAGCACGAGGGGCTGACCGGACTATCGACCCGCACGCTGCGCGCGCTGTACGCCAGCCGCGATGTGATGGACAGCGCCTTCCGCCGCGACCCGGTCAACCGCGCCACCTTCATGCAGATACTGCAGCAGCCGCGCGGCATCACCCATGCGATACGGCTGATGAATCAGACCTCGGTGCTGGGCCGCTATCTCTGGCCCTTCCGCCGCATCGTGGGGCAGATGCAGCACGACCTGTTCCACGTCTACACCGTGGACCAGCACATACTGATGGTGCTGCGCAATGTAAGGCGCTTCTTCATGGCCGAACATGCGCACGAGTATCCGTTCTGCTCCCAGCTCGCCGCGGGCTGGGACAAGCCCTGGCTGCTGTATCTGGCGGCTCTGTTCCACGATATAGGCAAGGGCCGCGGCGGCGACCACTCCATCATCGGCGCCGTCGAGGTCAAGCGCTTTTGCCGCGCCCACCAGGTCGACAAGACCGATGCCGAGCTGGTGGAGTTTCTGGTGCGCGAGCATCTGACCATGAGCCAGGTCGCGCAGAAACAGGACCTGTCCGACCCCGATGTGATCCGCGCCTTCGCCGAGCGCGTGGGCAACGAGCGCAAGCTCACGGCCCTGTATCTGCTGACGGTGGCCGACATCCGCGGCACCAGCCCCAAGGTCTGGAGTGCCTGGAAGGGCAAGCTGCTGGAGGACACCTACCGCCTGACGCTGCGCGTGCTCGGCGGCCGCGCCCCGGATGCGGCGGCCGAAATCGAAGCCCGCAAGCGCGAAGCCCTGGTGCAGCTGGCGCTCTCGGCCCAGCCTTTCGAGTCCCACAAAAAACTATGGGACTCGCTGGATGTGAGCTACTTCATGCGCCATGAGGCCGCCGACATCGCCTGGCACACGCGCCACCTCTCGCGCCATGTCGGCTCCGGCAAGCCCGTGGTGCGCGCGCGCCGTTCCCTGGCCGGCGAAGGCCTGCAGGTATTGGTCTATGCACCCGACCAGGCCGATCTGTTTGCGCGCATCTGCAGCTATTTCGACCGCTCGGGCTTTTCCATCCTCGACGCCAGGGTGCACACGGCCAACAACGGCTATGCGCTGGACACCTTCCAGGTCGTGGCTCCGGCCATGCAGGAGCAGTACCGCGAACTCATGCACATGGTGGAAAGCGATCTGACGACCACCCTGGTGCGCGGCGGCCCCCTGCCCGAACCCTCGCGCAGGCGCCTGTCGCGGCGTGTCAAGAGCTTTCCGTTTGCGCCGCGCGTGCTGCTGCGGCCCGACGAAAAAGCCCAGCACTGGCTGCTGTCCATCTCGGCATCGGACCGCGCCGGTCTGCTCTACATCATTGCCCGCATCCTGACCCAGCACCACATCAGCGTGCAACTGGCCAAGATCAGCACCCTGGGCGAGCGCGTGGAGGACACGTTCCTGATCGAAGGTGCCGAACTGCAGGACAGCGCCAGCCAGCTGCGCATCGAGACCGAGCTGCTGAAGTCGCTAGCGCAGACCGCCTGAACAGATGCGGTGCAATTTCGGCTTTAGTTTGTGCGTGAGCTGTCGATAAACACTCACCACTACCACGGAAAGCCCATGCAGCTCGCCTCCAATGAAGTCGCGGCATCGCCGCCCGCCACACGCAGTGGCCTGTTTCATATGCCACTGTTTCGCCCCGGCGCCGAGGTCACCCAGAATGGCCGGCGCGAAGTCGTCAGCCATGTCATCCTGCGCCGGCGCGAGCTCATGGTCTATCTTCAAGGCCATGACGACCCCGTCAAGCCGGATCGCTTGCGCCTGGCTCCCAGCGTATTCACCACGGAAAGACGCCCAGAGCCGCTGACCTGGTTCCTCTGAACCGATCGAACAACAAAAAGCCGCTGGTGCGCAGGCAGCAGCGGCTTTGCTATTTCAGTCGACGCTCAGAGCTGCTGCGCATCGGCCATCAGCTGGCCCAGTTGCACCGGCGCTGCGGGTTGCCAGGCCGCGTTGAACTGCACGCCCGCGCTCTGCGGAAACAGCATGACCACGGTGGAGCCCAGCTGGAAACGCCCCATTTCCTCGCCCTGAGCCAGCTCCACGGCATCGGCGCCCGCATAGTCCCAGGTCTGGATGCGACCGGGCCGCGGCGGATTCACCACGCCATGCCAGACCGTCGCCATGCTGCCTACGATGGTGGCGCCCACCAGCACCAGCACGAACGGGCCATGCTCGGAGTCGAACACGCAGACCACGCGCTCGTTGCGCGCAAACAGCCCGGGCACGCCGCGTGCCGTGACGGGATTCACCGAAAACAGATCGCCCGGCACATAAATCATGCGGCGCAGCTTGCCGGCGCAGGGCATATGGATGCGGTGGTAGTCGCGCGGGCTCAGGTAAATCGTCGCAAAGCTGCCGTTATCGAACCGGCGCGCCAGAGCAGCATCGCCGCCGACCAGCGCCGTAGCACTGTATTGATGCCCCTTGGCCTGAAAAATCTGCTCGCCCTCGATCTTGCCGAACTGGCTGATGGCGCCATCGACGGGGCAGACCCAGTCCGCCGCCACCAGCGGGCGGACTCCGTCCTTGAGCGCCCGCGTGAAAAAAGCATTGAAAGTCGCATAGGCAGCAGGGTCGGGATTGGCCGCCTCCGCCATATTGACCTGGTAGCGCTGGATGAAGCGGCGAATGAGCGCCGTCGTCAATCCCCCGGCCTCGGCCTGCGCCAGTTTCCCCATCAACACAGTCAAGGCCTGCTTGGGCAGGAGATATTGAGAAAGTACGGCAAGTCGATCAGACACAATGAATTTTTGCTATCAAAGTTATAGAGATTTGAACGAGGATTCTAGCCATGCCAGACGTGGCGGCAGCGACTTTTCAGCCGCTCGCCCGGAAATCGCGACCAGGCCCATCGCAACGTCCTGGAGGCCATGAAGCAGCGCCTGGAACCTAGGCCCATTGCAGAGCGTCTCATGGCCGCTACGCTCAGCCCCTTTGCAGCACATGACCAAAACCTAGACGTTACAATCCCTCAGTTTAGGTGAATGCTGTCTTTGCATCACGCTTGATTTGATACCGGCCTTCTGTTCGGTCTGCGCGTCTTGCGCAGCGCACCCGCCACATCTGCCGAAGGCCTGAGCCTTGCAATACTCAGGCCCTGTTGCTGTGGTTAACGAACGAGCGCCGCAACCGACTTTATCTGAGAGATTGAACAAATGGCCAAGGAAGAATTGATTGAAATGCAAGGCTCCGTGACGGAAGTTCTGCCTGACTCGCGCTTTCGCGTCACGCTGGACAACGGTCACCAGCTGATCGCCTACACCGGTGGCAAGATGCGCAAGCATCACATCCGCATTCTGGCCGGCGATAAGGTCTCGCTGGAGATGTCGCCCTACGACCTGACCAAGGGCCGCATCACCTTCCGCCATCTGGCCAACCGCGGCCCTGCTCCCTCGGGCGGTTCGCGCTGATTGATTTGCGCCGCGGGCTCTGAAAAATCTGCCACTTGCCAAAATATGCAGATTTTTCAAGTTAGAATAGTAGCTTACGGAGCGTAGCGCAGCCTGGTAGCGCATCTGCTTTGGGAGCAGAGGGTCGCGAGTTCGAATCCCGCCGCTCCGACCAAACGATACAAGGCCTTGGGTTGAAAAACTCAAGGCCTTTTGTCTAACCGATTCCGAACTGTCTAACGCGTTAGAGTTCGCACCCCTCTTTATCCCCCCATCTTCGCGACATGGCTACCCGCAGCGTGAGGCATGCCGGACTCCTTGAAGCCGTGGTAACCGGCCGCGCCGGCGCCCATGACGCCACCGGACAGCACACCCATCACCGCGGAGGCATCCACATCCTGGGTCCATGGCTTGTCCAGCGCCAGGTTCTGCAGAATCTGCTCGGACACGGACTGCGGCAGCTCCTCCAGCAGTCCCTCGGAGATCGCGCCCTCCACCACCTTACGCGGGATCGACTTGGCGGCGCTGGCCGCGAGCGGATTGGCGGCATCGTCGGCCAGCTGCTTCGCCAGGCCGGCCTTGCCCTGGGCCAGCATCGTCGATGCCCAGCCGGTTGGCCACCTTGCCCGCGCCATAACCAAAGGCCCCGGTCGCCAGCGCCGCCCCGGTCTGGCCGGCCGTCAGCAGTCCATCGCCGGTTTCCTGGCGGATCTACTCGGCCTGCTGGCCGGCCCCCACCACACCCTCACCAGCAGCGCCAGCAATGGTCGCGCCCTTCAGCCCCATCTGGCCCAGCCGCGTGGCCGCAGTCAGGCCGCGGCCGACCGCGCCGCCGGTCAGCATCGATGGCAGCGACTCGACAACCGCGCCGACGATGTTAGATGGGTTCTGCACTGCGGCCTTGAGCTTGCCGCCGAAGCCTTCCGCCTGCTGGAACTCCTGCTGGGCCCGCTTGGTCGCGTCCGAATGCCAGTCGTTGACCTGCTCGCGCGCCTCCTTCGGGCGGAACCCTATTTCTTCCAGCGCCTTGCCGGCCCGGCCGCCGGTGACCATGTCGGCCACACCAACGGCAGCTTCGGGAACTGCGATCGCGCCCTTGACGGCCCAAGCGGCAGCGTCCTTTGCCATGTCGTCCGCGCTACGACCGCTCTTTGGGGCTTCTAGTGCGCCTTGCTCCCAGTCCGGAGCAGCGTTGCTACTGGCCGCTGAAAGTGCGCCCTTTTCCCAGTCAGTGTTTGCCATACCCCGCACTCTCGCAGTAGCTGGCTTGGGAGTCGAACCCTATACGGGGGACAGCAAAAAGCCCCTCGCAAGGGTCGTGGTCGCATCAGTATGGGCTCCGGTGGAGCTGACCACTTGTGCTGGTTTTGGCTGCGTGAGTATTCGCATGAATTCCACCAGGTGTTTGCATCACAAAACCACCACCATTTCGCACAGCAAATCCCCCAGGCATTCGCATCGGTAATCCACCACCCTTACTCGTCAGTGCTGACTATTGAAATTTCAAAGAACTCCTTGAAGGCTTGCCGGTAGCGGCCATCCAAGATCTGGATCGCATAGAACGTGGGCATTCTGCGATTCGTGGACTTGGCATCGTCGCTACGCACCCGATCCACCAACTCCGCCAGAAGGTGTGAAAACTCCACGTACTTATAGTTGGCCAGATCCATGCATTTCTTCTCCAGCACGGTCAAGCTGAAAACCCGCTGGACAAAGAGCCGGAATACCTTGTCAGCCACGCCATAGTCCTCCAGGTACGGGCCAATCATGAGCAGCACCCGAAAGATGCTGCGCGCGTAGAGCCACACCCATTCGTGCTCACCTTCTTCATGACGCAGTCGAAGAAGAATGGTGAGTGCCGCCAAGCTGTCCAGACTGGCTCGGCGCTCGAGCGCGCCCAGGGTATGCCGACTGGCACCACCCACAATTTGATTGAATGGTCCAAGCACCACCGCCTGTACTTCACGGTCAAGCTGATGCACCCATTGCAAAGCCGACTTTCGGATGAGGCCCTTGGCGCGCAGGACTTTCCACAGTGGGTGATTCAGCGCCTGACTTGACCAAGGGACAACCTCCTCAGCTTGCTGAACCAGCCTGGCCTGCGGAACATGCTCACCTCTCTGATAGCCGAGGAATTTGTTGTTCCTGATGGGCTCCCCAGCCTTATCGAGGCCCAGCGTCTCAGGCGCGATGGCACGCTGAATCTCTCGTGGTACCAGAGTTCCTAGGCGAATGCCCAGCCATTGGAACCAGTAGATGGTGCAAGCGGCATCCACTTCTGGATCTCGTCTCAGCGTCCGGAAATCTCCCATTTGTTTTGTATGAAAGTATCAAGGAATGGCATTGATTTCAATATAAATCAATTACTTACATCTTCTTTTGGACAGCTTTGAGAGCAACTTTAAGGGTGAAAGTATAGGTGGCGTGCGAAGGCCATGATCGATAGCATCAGGTCACTATTGATGCGTGACTGCGTGTAACCCAGATGTCTGTAACCCACTTCATTGAGCCCATGGCCACCGTGCTTGACCGTGAGCTGTCGAGTCGGCATGGCCCCATGATGACGGGTGAGCCATTGCGAGTCGCGCTTGGGTATCCATCACCTGCCGCGTTTCGCCAGGCCGTCGCGCGCAAGACAACGCCTGTCCCGGTGTTTGACATTGAAAAGCGCCGGGGCAAGTTCGCCCTGACGCTCGACGTTGCGGTTTGGATCGCTGCACAGCGGGCCCGGGCCGTCGCTCAATCCAGCCAACCTGCAAAAGGAGCAACCCCATGACTTAACGCCTGCAGGAAGGCAGAAAAAAAGGGCCTGCGAGTCCTACCTCGCAAGCCCTTCAGACCAGATTTTTTGGGAACCGATCTGCATCTGAGTATCTACCTTCCCCCAATCCCCTGTCAACACCGAACCCGCCCGGAGGATGCTGCACGCCAATGTGTTGGTGCAGCTACGTAATGCGGGCGGGGGTCCTGCTGTTTTCACAAGGCAGACACCCCATGACCAATAGGAGGATAGACATGCGGAGAATCCGTGATGCTCTGACCAACCACTTCGACCGAAGACTTTCAAACAGAAGATCAGCCGAGATCCTTGGCCTCGACCACACGACCATTGGCAAGTACCTAGCACGGTTTGTCGAAAAAGGTTTGACTTGGCCATTACCCACCGAGATGGATGAAGCCACCCTGGAAAACTTGCTTTTCTCCAAGCCCAGTACTGCGGTCCCTATTGAGACCCTCACCAGCCTGATTGACTTTGCCAAGGTCCATGAGGATCTGAAAAAGCAAGGTGCCACGCTTACCAGCTTGCACTCGGAATGGCTGGCAACCGTCCCGGCTGAGCAGGCTATTGGCTATTCCCAGTATTGTCGGATTTACCAAGCTTACAAAAACTCATTGCGCATTTCGATGCGACGCACGGAGGTCTATGGCGAGAACACCTATGTCGATTACTCGGGTCAGACCATCGACATTACGAGCCAGGACACCGGCGAAGTCCGCAGTGCGCAGATCTTCGTTGGCGTGCTGGGTGGCTCCAACTACACGTTTTGCGAAGCCACCTGGACACAGCGCTCCCGTGACTGGCTGGGCTCGCATGTGCGCATGTTCGAGTACTTCGGCGGCGTGTCGCGCCTCGTCGTGCCAGACAACCTGAAGGCGGCGGTCACCAAGGCGGATCGATTCTCCCCGGTTCTCAATGAAAGCTACCGTGCCCTGTGCCGCTACTACAACATCGTGCCGATGCCGGCGCGCGCCTACAAGCCAAAGGACAAGGCACGTGCGGAGGGGACGGTGCTGCTGGTTCAGCGCTGGATTCTGTTCTGCCTGCGAAAACGCAAGTTCTTCACGCTAGATGAGGCCAACCGCGAGATACACACGCTGTTGGAGAAACTCAATCACAAGCCTTTTCAGAAGAAAGCGGGAAGTCGCCACTCACGTTGGCTGGAAAACGAACTGCCCGCATTGCAGCCGCTGCCGGCATACCCGTATGAGTTTGCCGAATGGGGCAAGGTGCGAGCGGGCATCGATTACCACGTGAAGATTGAAAACCACCACTACAGCGTACCCCACGAAATGCGGGGGCAGGAGTTCAAATACCGCATGACGGACAAGGTGGTGGAGTTGCTCCTCAAGGGCAAATCTGTTGCGACCCATGAGCGAAGCTACCAAGCAGAAGCACCCACTACACAGGGCGACCATCGGCCTCCTGCACACCAGGCCATGCAAGGCTGGAGCCAGGAGGATGCACTCGCCTGGGCATCCTCTGTGGGATCCAATACCAATGGGGTTATGCAGGCCAGGCTTGCTCAATTGCCTGGTCAGTTCTACGGGTACCGCGCGACCCAGGACTTGAAATCCCTGGCCAAGATACATGGCGCTGAACGGTTGGAAGAGGCCTGCGCATACGCATTGGTCAACAAACTTTCCAAAACAGCGGATCTGCGGACCGTCTTGGACAAACGCTTGGACAAGCTGCTTGCCCAAGATATCACTGCAGAGTCCCCACCCACAGTGGCACACCAAAACATCCGCGGTGCCGATTATTACGACCGCATTCTCAATACCGAAGAGGGATTCTGTTCATGATGAACAACATCACCATTGAAAAATTGCAATCCCTCAAGCTGTTTGGCATGGCCGACGAGATGGAGCGTCAATTGACCACCCCCACGGCCAATGAACTCGCGTTCGAGCACCGGGTGCGTAGTATGGTGGATCATGAACTTACGCTGCGCGACCACAAGCGCCTACGCCTGTTGCTCAAAAAGGCCTGCTTGCCGGTGGATGCGAGTATTGAGGATGTGGACTATCGAGCCGCGCGTGGCTTGGATAAATCCGAGTTCCAAACATTGTGCTCACTAGACTGGATCAGGAACCACCATAGTTTAGTGATAACTGGCCCTACAGGTACTGGCAAGTCGTGGTTGGCCTGTGCGCTGGCCAATCAGGCCTGCCGGCAGGGGTTGTCCTGCCATTTCATCCGCGTGCCCATACTGATGGAGAGTTTGGTAGCGGCCAGGGCCACGGCCAATTTCAGCCAGAAACTGGCAGCTCTCAAGAAATTCGATCTGCTGATTCTGGATGATTGGGGCATTGAAGTGTTCAACAACCGGTCACAGAACGACTTGCTGGAGCTGATTGACAATGAAATTGGCAAGCGCTCCGTCTTGTTCACCAGCCAGTTCCCTCTGAAAATCTGGCATGACGCGTTTGACAACAAGACGGTGGCCGACGCCTTGATGGATCGCATCGTCCACGGGTCGTACTACCTGCAACTGTCTGGGGAGTCGTTGCGAAAATCTCGCAGTCCGAATACAAAAGGAGGTCGGTCTGCAATGAAATAGATGTCTTAGCCACTACGCGAATGACCAACAGACGGCTGTAGGTCGGCGCGGTCATCAACGAAGTCCGTAGATGACCGTTTGAGGCTGATCTGAGTCGCTCGTTTCATCTGCCTGAAACGCAGCTTTCACGGATACCGGCCATTCGAGTCGGCACCATTGAACGGCAGCTTTGCCCCCCAAGGGTGAAGAGTGAGTAGCCAACTGAGTGTGTGGATGACAAGTCACCGCTCAAACGTCTAAGCGTCCCCGCCCCCATTGCAGGCGGACAAGTGCGATCAAACGTCGAAAAGCCTCTTCTTACGGAGGCCCATTGCGACCAATGGTTGCCCATCGATCGAGGAGAAGCCATCTCACCCTTCGACGGCTATGTTAGCACTAGTACGCCTGCTTCAGCTCCTTCTTTTCCAATGAATTGAGCAAATCAACATCCTGCCAATCAATCTGCCAGTGCCCATCGCATACGACCGCTAGGAAGGCATTGATATCTGCATTGTTTGGTGGCGCCTTCTGCAATACCGAATAGAGCGATTTTATCCACAGCGACTTATTGGCATCCGGAACAAATGGGCAGCTCAACAAATCCAGCAGCAGATAAGCTTTCTCGCTATTCATTAGGATATCTGACATATCCCTTAACCTCGACGCTGCGGAACGAAGGATCTCCTTCCTGATCGCCTTGTACTGGTCATCATCTCGCACATAGAAAAGACACGAGACAATCGTGAAATAAGAAAGCCTTCGATTATTAATGAACAACTCATCTAATACCCGGGAGGGCAGCAGATGATGGTCTCCAAGCTCCCGAATTGCCAAAGCAATGTTCAGATATTCGAGGTTCACAAATCCGTCTACACCTTCCGCATGTGGCTTTCCACATTGCTCAAGAAGCAGTCTAGATGCCAGTGTGTATAGCTGATGTGAAATAGTTCCTGCGTGAACTGGAAGATATTTTTCGGAAAACCTAAATACAAGAATCAGTGAAGTACTGAATTTATAGGAGGCCCCAACCGATGGGGCAACGCTATACAAGAAGAACAGCACATCCACCAGAACCTCGATGACGGTCAGGTAGTTATCCTGAACCGCAACTTCGCACGTCTCCAGATCTCTGTTTACCAGTTTCTTGATACGCTCAACAATAACCGACATCAAAAATGACGCCACTTCGTCATAGCTTGAAGAATTAGCAGAACAGAGAGCCTTTATGGAGTCGATATAGCTCTTCGTGAGCTTCCACTTGGAAAATACTCGCTTAGGGGCCAGCGCCCCCGCCATCGGTTCATCCAGAAATTTCGACAGAAACTCGTTCGTCTTAAGGCCCGCTTCAAAGATCAACCTAGATTTGGTTGTCAAGAATGGCCGGTGAATAGTTGACGACTTTGCTGTGTTTGCATGAAGATTGAATGCAACCAATGTATCCGCATAGATATCATATATGCGCTGCGCAACTGCCTCGTTGATTGCAAATATAAAAACATCATCCACGTATCGTCGAAAAACATAATCAACGCCAAATTCTAGGTCGGGTAGTTTTGCAATCGCTCGACAATCTATCTCTTGAAAGATTATCTCCGCAAAGATCCGACTAGCTTCGGGGCCAATTGGAATACCATTTGTCTCATTATGATTTCCGTGCCGAATAGTCTGATCGAAGTCTTGCGCAAATGTGGATGAGACGGAGACATTGCCCTTCGTGAATTCTTTATCCTTAACTGCCCACGAAAGGCTGTGGGTATAAATACTATCAAAGCATTTTGACACATCAAGGGTTGTCAGTACACAGAACTGCTTCTCTAACGAAAAGTAGTCTCGTGAATTGAAGAATTTATATAAACGGTCGTAGCCGAAATACGAAAAGAACGAAGGCGTGTGTTTGACATATCGGTCAAGACTTGCCAATGTTACGGCGTCTTTTTTGTACTGGTTGATGTTTTCCCACGAGCTTTTTTTATAGAAGTTTCCTGCCACTTGGCGCGGCGAACGAATCGACGCAGGGCTTTGCGTACAATAGTGCAGGATCAACTGCTCGTATTTCTGATAGAAGCACTTCAGACGCCACTGCGAGAGCGGATGTAGAAGAGCCAAGCGCCTGAACTCTTTGGAGTTTTTTCTAACCTTGTACAGATATGGATTTGTAGAATTAATCGCCTTGGGGTGCCCTTCTCCCAGCACAAGAGCATCAACGATGGTTTTCTGAATCCCACTTGCAGTGCCGATTGATGCAACATGGTTGTACAGCCCGTCATTTGAGAAAATGATAGGAGTTTCAAAGGGCAGTGTTTCGGTAATGAGAACGCGATTGTAGTCGCCGCGTTTTATTCTATTTTTCTTTTTCATCTTAGCCTCAGTTCTTCCAGCACGCTTGGATTTGCTTAAGCCTCGATCCAGAGAAATAAACAAAACTGGCTTTGGCATGCCCCTCCATAAAACTATTGGAAAGCAATTGCCTTTTTTGCGCCCCTGTTAGTTTTGGAGATGACAATGAGGCGATGCGCCCATTCTTGGCAAGGATCGCATTTCTTAAAAACTCATCAAGAGACGCGATCCCTTCGGCATCACTTGAGGCTAGAGGATAACTATAAAATATACCGGCAATCTTCTTGCCTCCGGCCTTTGCGTTGTAGACGCTAAAGTTCTTTGTGAGGAACTTAATTCTATCCCTCAACAAAAGCCAATCGCCGCTTTTGGAAAATTCAAAGAAAGATCTGGATACCCTCGTTTTGAATCTGGTTATTTTATTTTCTGCAATGTCCACCGCCACTGTGCGATGGTGATCGCCAAGGGGCTTATTCTTTTCCCTTACTGGCTCACCAATCCGAAACGAATAACCAAGATAGTCAAAATTAAAAAGATGCACAGTTGCGTCGGTCGGTTTTGTCGGATTGACCCGGTCGCCAGCTTCCTCAATCTGTCTTTTCGTTGGATTTAAACGAAGTCCGGATGGAAGCATGTTTTCAATCTGTCGAACAAATATTGCCGAGTCTTCCCTCGCTGAGGTAATGATGATGATGTCATCTACATACCTCGAGAAAAAAACACTTCCGAATGTCCACCCACTTTATGATCGAAATCACGCATTAAATGCTCAGACAAAGCCGCACTTAATGCAAGGCCGCGAGGAATTCCAGTCCCACCGAGAGCTGCGTGGCACCCAAGCAGATCATGCAGCAATCTCTTGCTTAGCGGGCTAAGCTCCGCGAGTTCGCCGACTTTCGCTATTACGTCGGAGACCTTGAAAGACTCGTAGAAGCTTTTCACGTCCAGACGGTATACGCGAAATGGCACCCCCTCTTTCAGAAGCAGGTGTAAATTCGACACGATCTGCGCCCGCCCGCGTGAAGTGGCTTTTGATGTTTTCTTAATGTTTAAGCAGAGTTTTCGAGCAACAAGCTCATCCCACAGGTTGGGAAACATGAAAACCTGCCGCCCATGCAATGGAAAGCTCACCAGCGGATTTGCAGTTTTCGCAAACCCAGAGGCAGTAGATGCCATCGCTTTGTTGAGCATACTCTCGCGAAATTCATCCAGCTCCGCAGAAGTTTTTATCCCGACAAAATCTAGTTTCTGAAAAACTCGCGCAAGCGTTTTTTTATTAAAAGATTGGTCGTGCACGCAACTCCCCTTTCTTTGTATGCGGCTAAATGTAACAAAATACGTAATGCAGCTCCAGGGGCGTGCTGCCGACTTGGGCAGTTGAATTGCCGTGTAAGCATGGGCGGTGAATGCCGTTTGTCCCGCGAGCATTGCAACAATAGCGACTGCCTCTCTACTGTGAGACCGATGTCATCGACGGATCGAGACTTCCAGTTCAGGTGGGAGGGCAACTGTCACTGGGGACGCCGACCTGGAACTGAGAATGCTATGGCTGCAGAACCTGGTGGAGCAGGCAATCGAGCTAGTGCTCGGTGTCGGGACCGAATGACCGCTCGACATGGGGCAGCGTGAGTATGGCTGACGCAGGTGGGGACAGCAACCGCTGCAAAGCCGACCTAGGAGCCAGAAGTCGGCTTCAGGCTGGGAGCCGTCACTGAGCTTTGGCAAGCCTGTGACCGCTGCTGCCGATACCAGACGTTGACCCGTTGTCTGACCAGACGTCCGCTGTACGCCTCCAACCTGAAACTCGCTGGACGCAGTGCACTAGACAACCTGAACGGCAGCTTTCATAAGCCGCGAATTGGTGTTGCCGACCCAGAGCAGACATTCCGTCACAGGCCACAAGACAAAGAAAAATATTGCTCACTTCTGATTCACTGTATTAATATACAGTATTGAGTTAAGAATGAAAGATGAGCCATGTTGAAAGGTAGTTGCTGCTGCGGAGAGGTGAAGTTTGAGGTCACCAGCCTGCCGACCATGATGGGTACTTGCCATTGCAGCCGCTGCAGAAAGATAGGGGCCAGCACCTTCGTATTCGTCAAGCGTGATGCCTTCACGTTACTTTCTGGCGCTGACTCCATCACCACATTCAAGCCGGAAGCCCCGTACAAATACAGCCGCTGCTTCTGTTCTCGCTGCGGCTCTGCACTTGGCGAGGTGACCTCAACCGGCGAATCGTTCCCCGTTGCAGCGAATTGCTTTGACGACGAATTGCCGCTCAGCAACCTCTTTCACGAATTCGTACAAGAAAAGCCCGACTGGTACGAAATATGTGATGACGCGAAGCAGTTCCCTGGGCACCCTCATCAGTAAAAAACGTGGCAGCTCCAATACAGCACATGCGCTGGCGACAGCTTGCACTAGCGTCTCAAGGACTGTGCGTGCGCAAGAGGTTCGGCAAGGGTCTTGCTGGCACCTTGGCTGCGATTGAGCATCTGGGCTACGTGCAGATAGACACGCTGTCCGTTGTGGAGCGTGCACATCACCATGTTCTCTGGAACCGGGTGCCGGGCTACTCTTCGCAGTACCTGAATCAGTTGTCCAGTGCTGGAAAAATATTCGAATACTGGTTTCACGCAGCGGCTTACTTGCCTATGCGGGACTACCGGTTTGCGTTGCCACGCATGCTCTCTTTTCGTCGTGATGAGAGCCCCTACTTCAGGAGCGTCGATAAGGCTCTGATGGCGGAAATCCTTGCTCGTGTGCGAGGAGAAGGGATGCTGAAAACACGCGACCTGAAGGAAAGCACCAAAGGCAAAGGTGTGTGGTGGGACCATGGACCAGGTCGGCGAGCACTCGACAAGTTGTTCATGCAGGGCGACTTGATGATTCGCGAGCGCAACGGCATGGAAAAGCTTTACGTGCTGCCGGAGCAATTGCTCTCCCCAGACGTGAATCAGCAAGAACCTACTGTCGATGAAATGGCGGCTTATCTGCTGGACAACACCATGCGTGCACATGGTGTCTTTACCTTCGGACAGCTTCTTCATTTGCGTACCGGAAAGCCTTTGCGCAACGCGATGCGAGAGCTGTTGCAAGCGCGTCTGGAGCAAGGTGCCCTGCATAGATTGGATGACCCCGCTCATCCAGATACCTACGCTGTAGTTGCCAAGCCCCGAGCAGAACGTCTTTCACGTGAAAGCGCTGAAGTACGCCTGCTGTCGCCCTTTGACAACGCGGTGATTCACCGAGAGCGTCTGGCGCAGATGTTCCACTTTGATTACCGGCTTGAAAGCTACGTGCCTGCGGCCAAGCGCAAGTACGGCTATTTCTGTCTGCCCATCCTGTGGCAGGGCGAATTTGTGGGGCGCATTGACTGCAAGGCAGACCGTGGTGCCGCGCGCTTTTATGTGCACAACCAATATCTAGAACAGGGATGGGTTCCTGACGCCGCTTTTCAGCAGGGGATGCAAAACGCCATTGGCGAACTGGCACGATTTTGTGGCTGCACTGAAGTGCAATAAACAATTGCGTACTTCAAGTCTTGCCGCTGAAAGACGAACGGCTGCTCATGGCCGGTAGTGTGAGTGCACGGATGCGTCAGGAAGCGGACACCCGATATGCGAGATCAGCCGGAGACGTCAGCTGTCAGCGAGGTCCACAAACTAGTGCTACCGGCCAGGAGCAGACGACCGCAGTGCACCTCTGGACGACTTCTACAGGCTGTTAGCGGCCGGTCAATGCCATTATTTGGTGAGCGGTTTCGGTTGGAAGACGCCATCAAGTTTCTGACTGCTCAACGGCAGCGGTCAGCCGATTGCGACAAAAATGAACTCTCACGGGGATCGGCCTAATGGGAGTGGGCAGGCAAGGACTTTACTGCGACCTGTGCCAAGAATTCCGCCAGCAAGTTCACTCCATGCTTTTCGGGCGTTTCTGGTACCAGCAAGCCAATAGCGGCCAGGGTGGGAGGAAACTGCAGCGCCAACACCCGCAGCCAGCCTGCCTGCACAAAGGGCTGAACCACACTTAGCGGAGTTAGCGCGACTGCGTTCGTGGTGCGCAGATATTCCAAAAGCATGGGCAGGGAGCGCGTGATCAAAGGTGAGTGCTGCGGCAGCTGTGCACAGGACTCGAACAGTCGTTCGAAAGCTTCATGCATTTGCGTGGACAAGGGCGCCAAAACCCATTGCTGCTCTAGCATCTGGTTCGCGTGTACGACACGCTTGCGGTGTAGCGGATGGCTGGGCCCAGCCACCGCAACGACCTGGTCCTGCAGCAACGGCACAAAACGCATCCCGCTGGCGACGACTGCGGGCTCGCGCACGAGCACCATATCGAGCGTGCGCGCGGCCAACGCAGCTAATAGTGCGTGGTGACTGTCTTCCACCACCTCCACACGCAGTTGCGGATGCTGCTGAAGAAATGGCGCGAGCTCTCGGCCTAGAAAGCCCGACAAGGCACCTGTAATGGCCCCCACGCTGAGCACACCCTGCGCGCCTTCCGCGGCCGCAGCCAACATCTCTGCGCAGCCAGTGAGTGAGCCCAGCATGCTGCGCAACAGCGGTAGTAGGTCGCGGCAGATCAACGTGGGGCGTACTCCGCGTGCATGACGCTCAAAGAGCGGCAAACCCACCATCCGCTCCAATTCAGACAAAGCTTTGGTCGCTGATGACTGCGTTTGTCCCACAACTTCGGCTGCGCGCTGGATGCTGCCCAGGTCGGCAATCAGCACGAGCAGCTGCAACTGACGCAGCCGCGTGCGCGCCAACAAACGATTGAGCAAGGCCGAAGAGCGCCCTGAATTGGGCAAGTTCAAGGTAGTCGTAGATTGCATAGCTAAGTGCAATTTAGCACCTGAAAGATGGATGTCATGCCCCAGACTTGCCCTTGCCCGCTATCGAGGCTTGCCATCAATAAGGAGACGCATCATGACCTCTATGCCCCACTCATTTGTCCGTCGTCTGTTCTGTACCGCAGCCACCGCCTGCACGGTCTGGGCGCTGGCCGAGCCTGCCATGGCAGCTGGCTTTCCGGAAAAGCCCATCACTTTAGTCGTGCCATTTGCCTCGGGCGGCTCCATTGATGCAGCCATCCGCGTGGTTCAACCCAGGCTATCGGCTGAACTGGGTCAGCCCGTGGTGATTGAGAACCTCGGCGGCGCTGGCGGAGCCCTGGGGGCAGCCAAAGTAGCCAATGCCGCCAAGGATGGTTACACGCTGCTGGTGGGCTCCATCAACGATGTGGTGCTGGTGCCTGTGCTCAACAAAAACGTGCGCTACGAACCCAAGGACTTTGTGCCCATCGGTCCTATCAGCTCGAACTCGCCACTGCTGGTGGCACGCAAGGATTTGCCTGCGAATGATTTGGATGGCGTGATTGCTGCGTTGCGTGCCAAGCCGGAATCTATCAGCTATGGCAGTCCCGGCATGGGCACCATGCAGCATTTGGTGATGGAAGACCTGCAGCAGCGCGCCCATGTGCGGATGCTGCATGCACCTTACAAGGGCGCTGGCCCGCTGCTGACAGACTTGCTGGGGGGGCAGATCGACTTGGCCGTGATGGTGCCGGCTACTGCCTTGCCGCATATTGAAGCCGGTCGCATCAAGGTTCTGGGCGTGGCAAGTTTGCAGCGACAGCCCATGATCAAGAACATTCCCACGCTCAACGAGGGCAAGGTCGTCAAGGGCCTGGAGATGAATGGCTGGATGGGCCTCTTTGCTCCAAAGGGTGTAGCGCCAGATCACATAGCTCGCCTGAAGACGGCGTTGGAGGCCGCTCTTGCATCAAAAGGCGTTCCCGAGCAACTGACAGCCATGGGCATGCAAGTGGCGACGGCGACCGAGCAGCGCCAATTTGCCGACCAGATCGCGCGCGACGAGGCCAAGGCCCGTAGCTTGAGCGTGAAACTGCAATAAGAGCGCACCATGCCAATCATTCAAGCCATTGCCGACAACCCCGAATTCCGTCAGATTCGCCGCGACTTGCATGCCCATCCTGAACTTGGCTTTCAGGAAGAGCGCACCAGCGCGTTGGTGGCCGACTACCTGCAACACTGGGGCTATGAGGTCACGCGCGGCGTGGGCGGAACAGGCGTGGTCGGCACGCTCAGGCGCGGCCAGGGAGCGCGCCGCATAGGTCTGCGTGCCGACATGGATGCTCTGCCCATGCAGGAGCTCAATACCTTTGCACACCGTTCACAGCACGCTGGCCGTATGCATGCCTGCGGCCATGACGGCCACACGGCGACACTGTTGGCGGCCGCCTGGCATCTAGCCCAAAGCTGCAAGTTTGACGGCACGCTGCACTGTATTTTCCAGCCCGCTGAGGAAGGCGGACAGGCCGGCGCTCGCGCCATGATTGAGGACGGTCTGTTTGAGCGCTTTGACTGCGATGCCGTCTTTGGCCTGCACAATGCACCGGGGCGCGCCATCGGCAGCTTTGGCGTGCGAGCCGGACCATTCATGAGCTCCAGCAATCGCTTTCGCATTGATGTCAAAGGAAAGGGAACACATGCCTCACAGCCTGATACAGGTGTTGACCCACTGATGTGCGCGGGCCAGATCCTCATGGGTCTTCAGACCATCATCTCGCGCAATCGCACGCCTGATGATGCGGCTGTGCTGTCCGTCACGCAAATCCACGGTGGCGATGCCGTCAATGTGATCCCCGACAGTGCCTGGCTGGGCGGGACTGTGCGCGCGCAAAGTGCAGACACATTGGACATGATCGAGCAGCGCATGAAGGATATCGTCCAAGGCTCGGCCACGGCCTATGACTGTGAAGCACAGTTGCACTTTGAGCGTAGCTATCCGGCGCTGGTCAATGACCCCGAGCAGACGGCATTCGCGGTATCAGTCATGCAGGAAGTCGTTGGTGTCGAACAGGTCGATGACAACGCGCCCCGGCTGACAAACTCCGAGGACTTTGCCTTCATGCTGCAGCAACGTCCCGGCTGCTATGTATTGCTGGGCAATGGAGAGGGTGACCACCGCCTGCCCGGCCATGGCCCCGGTCCCTGCCAGGTGCACAACCCATCGTATGACTTCAACGATGCGCTGATTCCGGTTGGAGCCAGCTATTTTGTGCGACTGGTAGAGCGTTTCCTGAAGTGAAATGCTGCAAGGTAAGCATTGATACTGACATCAGTTGCAGGATCGTCGTCCGCGTCGGTACTTGGATGACTGCTGTGGAAGCATGACTAGGAAGTAACGATACGGCCACGACGGACTGCACTTGCTAAAAGCAGTCGCTGCTGGCCACGAATCGAAGGACTGCAACGGGTCGCAAGCTCCTGGTCGCTCGACGTGACAGCAGACATCCAGTGACCTATCTGCCTGCACTTGATGGTCGTTGCACGCTGCACACCTGAAACCCGTCATTGGGCTGTCCCCCGCGTCGATGCTCGGATGGCCGGTATGGGAGGGTGACCGTTAGGAAGCGTTGCGACTACGAGCAGTTGCAATCGGTGCGCACTTGACGTTCGTTAAATACAGGCCGCTATGCCTCAAAGCTCACCGGTGATTTAGCGATGCGAACGCCTGATGGATTTGTCGCGCGAAATGGTGGTGATTTTGAGGCGCGAACAGCTGGTGGATTTGCTGTGCGAAATGGTGGTGGATTTTTTGCGAATACTCAGCTGCGCTTGACTGGCTTCGGCCCAGAGCAGGCGCCGCCGTGTCCGATGAACGGGCCCAGAAGAGACTAGCCAGACTATCGATGCCGTTTACTTTTTGTCACTATTGAGATAGAAACTCGGCAAAGCCTGATTAATGCGCTCATGCAGGGAGGGGCAACATGTTCACACGTGCTCTTGTGTGCTTTGTGCTTGCCTGTATCACCACAGGTTGCGCAACCTCACCAACCATCGATTGGCGCGTCGACATACCATTGCCTGCACAGCTGCCTGCTGCTCCTGATGGGTCGCTATACACAATGGAGCAGTCGTTGGCGGCAGCCGACCTGCAGATTGCCGACCTACACGCGAAGAAGCGCGAGTACACCGAACGCAGCACCCAGAACAGCAATCTGGCCCTCGGCCTCGGGCTGATCACAATCGGTGCGGCAATTGGGAATGCACACCGTGATGTCTTGAAGGTCGGTGCGTTTGGTGCAGGATCCTTGTACTTGGCCGACACCTTGAATTCGGCAAAGGCGCGCATGGACATATACAACGCGGGAATTACCGCGACGATGTGCGCGAAGAAGGCCGTGAGCAGCGCAGCGGCGGTATCGACCCGTTCGTTCGGTGAGCGCGACAAACAGGCACACAGCCTGAGCCAAGCGCTTGTTCGCCTCCAGACTGCGATTGCTAGCGCCGACATCGCGCTTAACGAACAGAAGAATCAACAACCGAATTCGAAGGCGGAGGAGTACGACAAGCAGCTGAACACCGCCGCGCTGATCAAGGGTAAAGGTGAGGCGGCCCTCGACGTCTACACCGAGTTCCGTCGCCAGCAGCAGCAAGGAGCAAAAGCCCTGTGGGAGAGCTTGCAGGACATCCGGAACAAAGTGGATCTTCTCTCGGAGCAATCGATGTCGGACGTCAAGCAGGTGTTCGCAAGCCTGCCAGGGCTCTTTTCCGCCATGGATTTGGCAGCGCCCGGCCTCAATCAGGGCACTCTAGCCAGCAAGTTCGCCCAGGACATGAACAACGGGCTGTTGAGCCCAGGTAGCAAAGGTGGAGCGGGCACTGTGAGTCAGACAAGCAAAAATCAATATTCCCAGAAGGTTCAAGGAGCGTCCGCGCCAAACCCGAGGGTGCAGGTGCTCCGCCTGGAGCGCAACCAAAGCGCGTCAGAAACACTCGCCGGCCCGTTCAAAGAGATGGCGAGTGCGGCAGCGGAAGTCGCTGCGGGTGCGCGAGATATGGAAGCGGCACTCCCCCCGAAAGGCTCCACCGCACTGACAGCTGATCAGCTCAAAGACTGCGGCGTTTCCGACGCTGTCCTTGCGTTGAAGATCGACGTTCCTGCAGATTCCACGGTACAAGTGAAACGGGATAAGGACAAGGACGCACCCGACACGTATGTGCACCTGTCTGGGGGGATCAAGCCCTACCGATGGCTCACATCCCAGGCTCAGAGCGAGGTGCGCCTGGAACAGGCCAATCCGCAGGATTCGTCGATGACATTGAAGGTTTCCAAGGATGCCAGCAAGGACGACTACATCCTCGTCATCCAAGATTCGTCACAAAACCCGCGCACGGTGCAGCTAAAAGTGACCGTGCCAGCTCCCTAGACGGGTAGGTATGTCATGCAGGGTTAGGCAGGCACAGTTTTATGTACCGAGGCAGGGTTCCGCGTCCGATAGCCATCGATCTCTCGCCCGCTTCCTATGAAATGGCCTGCGCGGATCGCGCAGCACCGCCGATGCCGCGCTCGAAATATGCGAGTCTTTGAAAGGAGTCAGCATGAAGAAAACCGTGATTCTGGTTGCTGCGATGGCGGCTTGTACTCTGGCAATTGCCAAGGGCGGTGGCAGCCATAGTGGAGGCTCGTCAAGTAGAGGAAGCGGTAGCTCTCACAGCTACTCCAGCGCCCACACTGGAAGCTCATCGGGCAGCCATTCCGTTCAGGGCTATACGCGCAAGGATGGAACCTATGTTCCACCGCATCACGCCACGAACCGAGACGACACGAAGAACAACAACTGGACAACACAGGGCAACGTGAACCCCTACACCGGAAAGCCAGGCACAAAGCCGGGCGACTAATGGTGCATCTAGACGGCAGCCACACGCTGAACTAGTCAGCGTCTACGTGACCGCCTCTTAATAGTTCGATGTAGTGCATTACAGAGGAGCCAACATGTCTCAAATACTTGGGTCTATCAACGGTGTACAAATCAATGAAGATGATGATGGACGCGTCTGGTATCGATCCGGCGCCTCCATTGACGCAGACGGAGCCAATGGGCAACTCGGTGGGCCGGTTGCGTATAACGACACAGACACAGGTTCCGACCACCTTGAAAACGGCGGTATGCGTATAGATGCCAATGGCAAAGTTGTGCGCACAGGCAACTCAGCAATTGCCATCCTTGGCCCAAACGGGCAGCCACGAGTTTTCGAGAATGGCCTTGTTGCCTCGAAAACTTGGTACCAATACCCGGGTCTCTCCTCGGACGATCCCAAAGCATATGTGGATTCGGAAACGGTCCCGTATATCGTTGTTCCGCCGTTGATTGTCAAAGAGACAGCCGGGGTGGTGCGGGGTAGCCGAGCACGCGTCACATACAAGGGCAAAACGGTGGACTGTGTAGTGGCTGATAAAGGCCCCACGAACCACATCGGTGAGATCAGCATCGCGGCTGCTCGAGCCCTTGGCATCAATTCAAGTCCAAGGAACGGCGGCATTGGTGCCAAGACAGTAGACTACGAGCTATGGCCTGGCCAAGCGGCAGATGGATTTGTTCTGCAACCCGCTTAGCAACACTTTGAGGCCCGCTTATGCGGGCCTTCGAACTTAAGCATCCTCGACTAAGCAATCATCCCGTTTTGGGCGCTTGGAATGCGCAGCATACTTCCAGCCCATGTTCCATTTGACCCAGAAATTCGGCGCCCTGCTGCTGGCCACCCTGCCCTTTATTGCCAGTGCCTCGGGCTTCGCTGACTGCCCGCAGTTCTTCCCCAAAGGCCGCGCTCCCGCGATCCCTGCTCAGCCAATGCAACGCGAGCTGTGCTTTTCGGAGTTCGTGGTTCTGCACAGCGGCATAACGAAGACCCCGGTATTCGTTGTGCAGCGCCTCAATGCCCAGATGCTCGAGCAAAGCCGCGCCTTGATACCCTGATTGCTACCTGCGAACGACCCGAGCAAGTCAAGACCAGGCTGCAGGGCATTAAGGCTCCAGAACGGCTGGCGTATCTGGCGTCCAAATAGTTGTCCGATTACGTCCGTTGCGCTTGGAGTAATACATTGCCGCATCCGCTCGCTCAAGGCAGCACTGGACAGAAAAATCACCCTGCCCTATGAGGCACAGGCCTAGGCTCACGGTAAATCGAATCGGGTCATGGCCTGGTGCGGCTACGGCGAGCCGGCCCACCGCCTCGCGCAGGTTTTCCGCACGCCGAAAAGCCGTGTGCTCATCGACGTCGGCGAGCAGGACGACAAACTCCTCACCGCCCAGGCGCCCCTGCATATCGCCTTTGCGCAGCTCCTTGGACACTGCAGCTACCAGGTGCTTGAGCACCTCATCCCCCGCAGCGTGGCCGTAGCTGTCGTTCACATGCTTGAAGTGGTCGATGTCCAGCATGATCAACGCCAATGTGTGGCCATGCCCCAGCCGCAGATGCTCCAGTTCCGACTCCATCCGGCTGGTGAAGGCCCGGCGATTGCTGGCGCCCGTCAAAGCGTCGGTGGATGCCAAGGTTTCCAAATGCGTCTCGCGCTGCTTGTAGTCGGTCACGTCGTGAAACACCCAGCAGATCCCCAATAGATGTTCTTGCTTATGCAGCGGCAACTGTTCAATTTCTATGTGGCGTCCATTGGGCAAGGCATGTATGGCACGACTCGGCTCCAAAACCGACAAGACATCCGCCGCAACCGCAGCTTGCGTCGACGAAGACAGGAGCACCTGGGCCACGGGTGCCGACAGATGGGGCTGAAGCAGCTCCACCGACTTGCCAACCAGCTCGGAAACGGCCAGCGGAAGTTCAAACATGGCCACCAGCATCTCATTGGCCGCCACGATGCAATGCCCTGCGCCGTCGGTCACCAGTATGCCTGAGGGGAAGTGTTCGATGATGGCTTCCATGCGCTGCTGCACCTGCTGAAGCTCGCTTTCCGCCCGGTGACGCGCATCGACATCGAACAGCGTCCAGATCACGTTGCCGTTTGGATCTTCCGGATCCAGCAGAGTCCCCTGCACGTCGAACCAGCATATGCGTCCACCCGCCCCCCGCAGCGCCCACTCGGCACGCACGGTCTTCTGGAGCTTGAGGCGTTGGTACAGCGCAGCAAAACGCTTGAAATGATCCTCCGACAGGTGCAGCTCCCGGAAGGAGGACTGCCGCGGCTGCGGGCCCGCGAGGATGCCGAAGAACTCGGCAGCGCGGGCATTGGCATAGACGATGTCCCGGCAATAGCTGGCCACCAGCACCATGGCACTGCCGCGCTCCAGGAGCGCGCCCACCATATGGGTCTGCTCCACCCGCTCATGGATATCGGAATGCATGCCCATCATCCGCAGAGCCTGCCCCTCGCCGTCGCGCTGTGTGACCTCTCCGCGCGACTCCACCCATCGCCATGATCCATCGGCCTGGAGCATGCGCATTTCCACGCGAAATGGCTCGCCATGATTCAGATGCTGCTCGAGCAGGGACTTGACACGCGACTGGTCCGCAGGGTGCAGGCGCCGAAAGAAGTCTGCCGACGGGAAGGTTCCCAGGGCCTGGTCTGCCAGGCCCAACATGGCATAGCACCGGGCATCCCACAGCACCAGGTCGCGCGTGCAATCCCACTGCCACAGTCCGTCGCGGACGGCACCAATGGTCAGCCGCAGCCGCTCTTCGCTTTGGCGAAGTGCGGCTCGCAAAATCTCGTCCTGCGTGACATCCAGGATATAGCCATGCCACAGCACCGATCCATCCTGTGCCTGCTGCGGCCTGGCATGGCCCTGCAACCAACGCTGAGTGCCGTCCGGACCATTGACGCGGTACTTGTGCGCCCAGTCGCTTTCGCTCTGTACCGCTTGAACAATGGACTCCTTCAGCTTGGGGAGGTCTTGCTTGTCTATGCATTGAGCGAAACGCGACAAAGTATCCTGCACGCCCGGCGTATCAATGCCGTGCATGGCATAGAAACCGGGGTTGGTGAAAGGCAGGACATAGTGCCCCTCGGCGTCCAAGCCGTACTGGAACAAGCCTCCCGGCACCTCCTGCGACAGGTGCATCAGGCGCTGCTCGGTCTGCATGCGCTGCTCTTCCTCGCGCCGCCGCAGGAACGACAGCCAAGCTATCAACAACCCACCCAGGAGAATCAGCAGTGTTCCCACGCCGTTGCGCCACAGACTCTGCCTAATGGTCTCGCTCAAGGGGGCGTAGACGGCCTGACGATCCAGCCCCGTGCTGACCAGAACAGGGAATCCGCTCACCCTGGTCCAGGCATACATGCGCTGTATGCCGTCGGACCCAGCCTGCACCTCGTACGTACCTCCCGATACGCCGGGCGCGAACAGCGCCACACGCTCCTTGGGCACCTTACCGCCCAGAACGCCGTCTTGCTGCTGCGAACGGGCCAGATAGGCTCCATCCTCACGCAGCAGCACTATCACGTCGCGCTGACTGTCGAAGATGGTCTGCAATTGCCTGGACAGATATTCAGGCGACAGCGACAGCACGAGCACACCCGAAAACTTGCCCTTGTGAATCAAGGCACGACTCAGCTGGATGCTCCATTGTCGGGAAACACGGCCCTGCACGGGATGGCCGATAAAGGTACCCTGCATCGAGCGATTGAGATGCACCTGGAAATGCTCGCGATCGAAAATCGAGACCGCCTGCTTGGGCTGGGCCGGTGTATCCAGGCTCGAATACACCACCTGGCCTCGCACATCCGCCACGGACACCTGCACGATGGTGCCCGCCGGGTATGACTTGCGGACGCTAGCAACGGCACGCTTGAACGCGATGGCGTCGCCCGATTCGTAGTCGTTGACCATATCCCGCATGGAATAGTCGAGGCCCGAGAGCATGGCTCCTACCTGGGCCGAAATCGCATGGGACATCTGGGTGACACGCAGCCAGGCCTGCTCCTGTGTGTAGTGCCGCAAGTACTTGTGGCTGTCCAGAAGCGCCGCCCAGTATCCCGCTGCTGCGAATACCATGAAACAGACGCCAATGATGATGGTGAGCGAAGCTCTGACACGCGAGCGGAAAGGAGGATGGGACTTGGCGGGGCGAAGAGACATGAACGAAATAAGACAAGCAAAAACTATGCGGCACCACTTACGAACCCATCCTGAACTCAGCGACACGGCAACCTGCCAGGAGCAACAGCCCCGAGAACCGTGGATATCCGGCGCTACAGAGACCTGAACTACCTCGACTGAACCGCATCTCCATCATGCACTCAGCTCATATTACACCCGGATACATTCAAACCATTCTCACCAGCACATGGCCGCAATGCACTTGCCAACCAAGCGCATTTTGCCCGGCAGCGCCAGCGACTATGTCGCCAGTTGCAGGCTGTGCTCGGCAAACGCCGCGAAAGCCTGTGGCTCCAGCGGCCGGCTGTACCAATAGCCCTGCATGTCGTCGCAGCCGTAGGCCTGCAGCAGCTGAGCCTGCTCGGCGGTTTCCACCCCTTCGGCGATGGTCCGCAGGCCCAGGCTTTGGGCCATGCGAATGATGGCCGTGACAATCGCCTGGTCGCTGCTTTCATCCACCAGCTCACGCACGAACGACTGGTCTATCTTCAGCTTGTCGATGGCATAGCGCTTGAGGTAGCTCATCGAGGAATAGCCGGTACCAAAGTCGTCCAGCGCCACGAGAAAACCAGCGGCATGCAGCTTGCGAATGGTGATTTCTGCCTGCTCGGGCTGCTTCAGCGCCACAGCCTCGGTCAGTTCCATCTCGATGCGCTGTGGCTCTACTCCCACGCGCCGCAGGGTAGCCAGGACTTCCTCCACAAAATGCGGACGTCCAAACTGTGCGGCCGACACGTTCACTGCAACCACCAGCTCAGGCAGCCCTTGGGCATCCCATTCGCGCACCTGCCGCGCGGCATGCTCCAGCACCCACAGATCGATGGCCACGATGGCGCCGCTTTGCTCGGCAATCGGAATGAATTCGGCCGGCGACACCAGCCCCCATTGCGGATGGCGCCAGCGCAGCAGGGCCTCGGCACCGGTCAGGACTCCGCTGCCCAGAGCGCACTGAGGCTGGAAAGCCAGGAACAGCTCACCATGCTCAATGGCGTGCTTGAGGCCCGAGGCCAGTTCCAGCGAACGACGTGTGTGCGCCTGCATCTCGGGGGCAAAAAAGCGCAGCGTGTTGCCGCCATCCTGCTTGGCGCGGTACATCGCCAGCTCGGCCGCCGAGACCAAGGTGCCCGCCGTTTGAGCATCGTCGGGGAACACTGCCACCCCAGCCGAGGCACCCGAATGCAGCGTGTGCTCCTGCAGGCGTACCGGAGTCTGTAGCAGCATCAAGGCATCCTGAACCATCAGCGCCACGGCGGCCTGCTCTGCCCTAGGTACTATGGCCACATAGACATCGCTGGAGTAGCGTGCCAGCGGAATCTGCGCCCCCAGACTGCGGCGCAACCGGTTGGCCTGTTCCACCAGCAGCTCGTCGCCCGCGGCGTGGCCCAGGCTTTCGTTGATCAGCTTGAACTGGTCCAGGTTGAACCACAACAGCGACAGCCGCTCGCGCTGCGCCATGCTGCGGTCAATCGCCTCGGCCAGTTGCTCCTCAAACGATTTTTTGTTGCTCAGCCCGGTCAGGGTGTCAAAATTCGACAGCGCACGGATGCGCTCCTCGGCCTCGCGGCGCAGGCTGATGTCCTCCTTGTGAGCCACGTAATGGGTCACCTGACCGAAGGCATCACGGATGGGATAGAGCGACGCGCTCTCGGTGTAGGTCTGACCGTTCTTGCGGCGGCTGATCAGCTCCCCCTGCCACGGCAGGCCCTGCGGCAGCCTGTGCCACATCTCGACGTAGGTGGAACGCGGCGTCAACCCGGATTGCAGCAGCCGCGGATTGCGCCCCAGCACCTCCTCGGCGGTGTAGCCACTGACCTCGGTGAAGGCGCGGTTGACATACAGAATGCGAGCCTGGGTGTCGGTCATGATCACCTGCGAAGGGCTCTGATCCAACGCCTCGGACAGACGGTGGATGATGGCCTCCTGCCGCCGCTGCGTGGTTCGCTGCCAGATGGTATCGGCCAGAGTCTGCAGAGCCTGCACATCCTGCTCGCTGTAGCCCTCGGGCTTGTTGCCCACTCCCAGCAGCATGCGCACCCGCCCTCCTTCGATCACGGGCAGGCAGGTACAGCGCTGCAGCAGGGATTCGCGCCCCCCCTGGCTCGGCCAGACCACAGCCCGGCGCTGACTCAGCACCTCCTGCCAGGGCATCGCCCGGACCAGTTCATCCAGGTCCAGACCCTGAGGAGCCAAGCCCATGGCCAGATCCGCCCCCTTTCCATCGGACTGTGCAAACAGCAGCAGTGCCACGGAACTGTGGCTCAGTCGCCGAGCAAACTCCACGCCACAGCGCAGAAAATCACTTTCCAGTTCGTGACCGTCTTGGTGCTGCAACTCGAGCAGCGCGGCATTCAGCAAGGATTCGGCCATGAGGTGCTGTTCGTTGTGCACCGCGGCCGTCACGTCCCGGGACAGCACCAGATAGGTAGGCTGGCGCCCGGCAGGTGCGGCCTTTTTGGCCACGGCCAGCTCGAAATAATGCTCTCCGTCGGGCTTTGGCAAACAGATGCGCTGACCCCGCGCCACACCTTCGGCCTCCGCCTGCTCCAGCGCCGCCAGGCAGGTGGCTGCAGCCTCGGGCGGCAGCACCTCGGCCACGGGCTTTCCCAGCAATCGCAGCTTGGTCGCCGCCCGCTGCTCCGGGTCGTTGGCGTGCACCTCCAGGTACACCCCCCTGCGGTCCATTTCGAACAGCAGATCAGGCAGGGTTTCCAGCGTGGCACGCTGGCGGGCTTCGGCCATCTGCAGGCCCAGATACGGCTGGCGCACGGTCTCGACGAACAGTCCGCGGTACAGGAAACCATAGGCAATGATCTTGTACAGATGCCCTGCCAGGTTGTAGACGTCGGAGACATTGGCATACAGCGTGAAGAAGTACTCACAAATCGCCAGAATGAACGACGCCAGCGCCAAATAGGCACGCCCGGGCTCCCGTGAAACCTGCCCCAAAAATCCCAGGCCCGCCACGATGTAGGCCGCCATCAGCGCGTATTCCAGCTGGATCTTGAGCTCCGTCAGCCCGCTGCCGGGCACAAAGGTGCGCGGCATGCTGTCCGGGTGTACCAGCAGCAGATAGTGCACGGCCCCGACAATCCCCCCCATGACCAGCAGTCCCAGATAACGCCAGCGCCGGTTCAGCCAGCCGCTCCAGCCATGGGGCCAGAGCGCCGCCCACAGCAGGGCGGCTGCAGCCATGGCACGTGCCGCCAGCCAGAAATTGATGGCTTTTTCCGGGCCGCTAGGGGTGATGAGATCCGGCATGCCGGCATACGACAGGGTGTGCGACAGATCCAGCAGCGCCACCCCCAGCAGACCGGTGCCCAGGACCAGGGCCCGTCCATTCAGGCGGTATTTCTGTGTGACCCAGGCAATGCTGAACACCATCGCAGCCACCGCTATCGACAGCATCTCCATGCTCGTGTGCAGGGGCAGGTAGCTGACCAGCCCTCGCGCCTCATCCGGCGCCGGCAGTATCCGCAGCAGCCACAGCCCAGCCAGCAAGGCTGCCAGCCAATATGCCGATTCGCGAAACTCCCGGTGGTTGGTCATGGCCGTCATCGATGCAAGCGTCCTTCCGAAATACAGGGTGCCCGATGACCAAGCATCACAGGCGATCACACGAATTGTTGCATTTTCTTACCTATTTGCGACAAGGCAAGATTTGCGCCAGGTCGAGATAGCTCGAATCCGTCCCGTCCACGACCAGGTCGCGCGACTAACAAACAGCTGTCCGCCACCAGGGAAGAAAAAAACAGTCGGTGGCCGGGGATTTCATCGTCGACGACCAGTGAAGCGGAGTCAGTCCCGAGGCGTTTGAGCGCGCCCGGGCGTGACGCGGGAAGCTGTCTGCGGGAGCGGAACACTCCACCCATTCGAAGCCTGGATAGTGTGCAGAGCAGATTACTTGGCCGCCGGGTCCTTGCGATGCTGCACCCACTCTTCAATGGCCGAGCCGTCCGGCAGCTGGCAAATGCTGCGATCAAGGTCAGGACCGGTTTCCGTGCGCAGCTTGCCGCCTTGCTTGCTGCAATTGGAAGCAGAGGGATTGCCCATGCTGATGGTGACCGTCTGAGCGCAGCCGTTGAGAGTCAGTACAGCAATCACGGCTCCTGCTGCGCCTAGTGCTTTGTTCATGTGCTCAATGTATCAAATGCCCTATCACGAGAAGGCGTGCGCGCTTTCAGCACGTTTTTTTGAAGCATTGCAAATACCGCGTAACTAGGCCTTGCTCGAGGCATTTTTCCCGCCAGACAGCGATACAACGACCAGGGCAATGCCACCCAAAATAGCGCCGCCGGCCAGCGTCAGCCGCAAAGTCCAGGCCTCATCCAGCAGCAATACGGCACCAATTGCCGCCAGCAGCGGCACGCTAAGTTGCACGGAAGCGGCCGTTCCAGCCTTCAGGCCCGGCAGCGCCGCATACCACACCACATAGCCCAGCCCCGAAGTCAGTACACCAGAGCACAGCGCATATGCCAGCCCTGCCGCATTCATCGAAATCTGGCTCGGCATCAGGGCAGGCAGCAACAGCGCCAGCGGTGCAGCGCGCAGAAAATTGCCAGCCGTCACGCCCATGGGGTCGGCCGCCCCCTTGCCGCGCAGAGAGTAAACACCCCAGGCCATGCCGGCGACCAGCATCAGCAAGGATGCCCTCCAGGGCGGCGCGGACAGCCCGGGCCGAAGCAGTACCACCAGGCCGGTCAGGGCCAGCAGCAAACCGGCCCACTGCCGCAGCGCCAGTCGCTCCCCGCGCCACAGACCTACGCCCACCATCGTGGCCTGCACGGCTCCGAACAGAATCAGTGCGCCCGCTCCCGCCGGCAGGCTCACATAGGCCAAGGAGAAGGCCGCGGCATAAGCGAACAGCATCCAGGCCGACCACCAGTTGCCGACGCCCGCGGCAGGGGCCCGCCTCAGGCGCACGACCAGCGCCAGTATCAACGCGCCCGACACCAGGCGCACCGCGGTGAAGCTTGCCGCGTCGATGGCCTGAGACTGTAGCGCCATGCGACACAGCAATGAGTTGGCGGCAAAGGCCAGCATGGCCAGAGAAGTCAGCACGACTACATGAAACAACGGCATGAAGAAACCCTTGAAATAGCTGACGGAAACATCGTATTGCGGGCGCAACAATGCTTGCGAATTTTCAGGCTGACCCACCCAACGACTACTCTGGCGACAAACGGAGCAAACACCTTCGTGTGCAGCCAGCCACAAGCGATGCTCAGTCGTGACCGGGCTTGGCCACCGCGGCTTGCAACAAGCTTGCAGCCTCACTGTGTGAGACTCACATAGGAATGCTCAGCTGGAACTGCACCGCCCCATCTCCTCCGGAACTTTCCAGGTAGGCCTCTCCCCCATGCAGCTCGGCAATCCGACGCACCAAATACAGGCCCAATCCTGCTCCCGGCGACTGCTGAGCTTGACGCCCACGGAAGTATTTTTCGAACAGATGCTTTACCTCATCGGAAGGTATCTCAGCACCCGGATTGCTCACCCTGATAGCGAATCTGCCCTGCGGTCGCGCCAAGACCTCCAGATCGAACTGCAAATCAGGCAAGGTGTGACGGTCGGCATTCGCCAAGAGATTGCGCACCGCCACCCGCAATAGCTCCAGATCGCACCATAGCCGCTCGGGCAAGGCTGCGTCATGCAGCCTCACCCTTGCATCGGGCCAGTCCGCGGCCAGATCGTCCAACAGCTCGCGCAGCTCCTCGCCGGAGCACTCCCGAGGCTGGAACGGCGCTTGCTCGGTATTCATACGGTCTGTACTCAGGTACTCATCGACCAGAGCCATCATGCGCTTGGCGGCATCGCGCAGGTTGGTGCAGCGCGCCAGAGTTTTTTCACGCGCCGCATCAAGATTGCGGGCAATCTGCTGGGCCGTGGTGTTGATGATGGCAAGCGGGGTACGGAACTCGTGCGAGATCATGGCGATGAAGTCCAGTTGCGACTGCCGGGTCCGGCGTTCGGTTTCCAGCGCCGCCCGCAGCTCGACCTCCAGATACTCCCGCCTAGCGATCTCCTGGCGCAAAGCGACGGTGCGGCGAAGCACCTCCTGCTCCAGCAGCTCATTCTGTTGACCCACCAGAGCCACCAGGCGTTGCTGCGCAGCCTCTTTCTCGCGACGCATCCTGTCGTAGCCTTCACTGAGCCGCACGCTCATCACGAGCATATGCACCAGGGTACCCAGGGCAGTGGCGTTCTGGGTGATCACCGTGTTGGGCAACAGCCCCAGATTGCGCAGAAAGGCCACCGTCACGCCCGCGTAATAGATGCCGAACACCAGCAAGAAAGCGCGCGCGCGACCATCGTCGCGCGGCAGCAGCCACAGCGCCGTTCCTATCATGAGCACCATGGCCGTCAGGGCACCGAGCTGCATCAGCTGCATGCCGGCCCCGATATTGCCCGCAATGACCAGCATGGCCGCGATCAGCCCGATCGCAGAAAAGACGGCGATCAAGCCCCGGCTGAAGCGCGGCATGCGCTGTGCCAAGCCCAACTGCAGATCGCTGTAGAACACGCCGACCGGTAGGGCCGTGCACAAGACCAGACTCAGCCAATGATCCGAAAGCCATCCCGGCAGGCCGAACGCCTGCTGAGCCAGACCCGAGGTCAGCCACTCGCTTTGCAGCGCAAGCCCCACATAGGCCACATACCAGGCATTGACCATCTCCCGCGTCTTGAGCCAGAACAAGGCATGGAACAGGACCAGCAGCAGGCCGAAGCCAAGGCCCAGCCCATAATAGAAACTTTCACGCTGCGACTCGGATCCGTGCAGCTCCGGCGTCGCGATCTCCAGGCGTGTCGTCAGCGCGTTGCGGGTTTGCACGCGCAGCAGCAGCGGCTCGGGCTCGGCGCTGTTCAGTTGGAGCGGCAGCACGGGATTCCTGGCATCGATAGGCCAGAGCCGGCGATCCTGCTCCTCACCGGAGCGCTGCGCCAGTTGCCAATGCCCGGAAGCATCGCGCCGGTACAAGCGTACGTCGTCAAGCAGCGCATTGCTGAACTTCAGCAGCCACCGGACCGGAGCATCGCTGCCGCGTTGCACGCTCAGGCGCAGCCAGACCGCGTCATCGGTATAGCCCAGTTTCACCGAGCCGGGCAAGGCCTGCCACGAGCTCGCTTCGCCAGTCGCATCGGCAGCCAATTGCCCACCAGGGTCGCGCAGCAACGCCAGGTGGCCGCTGGCCGAGATGCTGCTGCCAGCATCGAGCTGCAGCACGGGTTGCGCGCCAACAGATGTACCGACCAAGGTCAGCAGCAAAGCCGCCAGCAGCACCCACCACCGAAACGGAGCCGGCCGCGGAATAAAAAACGATATCAGGGAGCACATCGGCGCCGATTATCGGCCCCTGAAGCGAACCCGGTCTGTGGAGGCTGCTGCCTGGCAGACAATACCGGCCGATGCTCAGAATTGCTCAGATTGCTGCCCGCCCAGCGCCTTACCCTAGACCCATGCTTGATCTGATCCTGCTCGAAGACGAGGCGGTGCTGCGTGAAGAGCTGTGCGACTTTCTCAGCGGCTGCGGCTATCGCGTTGACGCCGAATCCTCACTGGCCGGCTTTCGCCAGCGCTTTGACCCGACCCGCCACGGTATTGCCCTGCTCGACCTCGGACTTCCTGACGGCGATGGCCTGACCCTGATCCAGGAACTGCGTGCACGCGGCGAGCGCCTGGGCATTGTGGTGCTCACGGCGCGCGGCGGTGCACGCGACCGCGTCAACGGCCTCGACACCGGAGCCGACCATTACCTCTCCAAGACCTCCGACCTAGACGAACTGGCATCGACCCTGGCAGCACTGGCCAGGCGCCTGGACGGGCCCAGTTCTTGCCTGGCCGACACCTGGGTGCTCGAACTGGGTCCTCGCAGCCTCCGCCCACCGGGAGGGCCAGACATCGCCCTGTCCGAGCAGGACCTGACCGTGCTGCATGAGCTCATGCGCAATGCCGGCAACACCGTCAGCCGCCGGCAGATCATTCAGGCCCTGGACGAAGACTTTTTCAGCTACGACCAGCGCCGTCTGGACACCCAGATGCGCCGCCTGCGCCGCAAGGTCGAAGAATCCTGCGGGCTGACCTTACCGATCAACACAGCGCGCAATGTCGGCTATCGCTTCCATGAGAAAGCAAGCGTCAGTCTTTGAGACCATTGCCTGCCCCATTCCGCTGCTTGGTTGTCTTTCTAAGCGACCAAACAGCGTGACAAGCATAACGAGGGGCTTGAACACATCAGAACCGGCTTGCAAGCTACGAGCGCAAGGCATGCGATCTCAAAAAAATTTGAGAAAGATAACCGGTAGCTGAAAAGCGAAACTGAGCATTTCTAAGCACTGTTGGAATGCAGCTAATATTCAGCGAATTTCGTTAGTAACGAGAAAATCCCGAATTCATTGCGTAACAATTTTTAACTTCAAAACACGCTCTGCACTCTTTTCAACTTCGAGCAGAGATCTTGCACAGCTCATACAAGAACTCGTCTTGGAAAGCTGCTGCACTTTTGAATCTTAAATTTATCGCAATGAAAAAATCCTTAATCGCACTGGCCGCGATGGCCGTATCTAGCGCCGCCATGGCCCAATCGTCTGTAACCATCTACGGCGTGGTGGACACGTCCGTTGCCTATGAAGCCGGCGGTGCTTTCCGCGCGAATGGAAACGACTGGAAAATCGTAAACAGCAACTGGTCAGGCTTAGAGAATAGCGGCAATGTAAAAAGCCGCCTGGGTTTCAAAGGTACCGAAGACCTGGGTGGTGGCCTGAAGGCAAATTTTGTTCTGGAAGGTGACCTTACTCCAGACACAGGGGCAACCGCACTCAGCTTCGGCCGTCAGTCCACTGTCGGTTTGTCCAGCAATTTTGGTGAAGTGCGCCTGGGCCGAGAGATGACTGCAGCCTACAAAGCCACCAGCCGCTACGATGTCATGGGCCAGGCCGGTTATGGAGCGTCTTATCTGTGGGGGCGCGAGTATTTTCTCGACAACCGCGTAAGCAATGCCGTGACCTATGTGTCGCCCAATTTCAACGGCGTGGTTGCTTCGATGAACTACGGCTTTGGCGAAGACAAGGATGCCATCAGCGGTAAATTCACCAACAGCGCCAGCCGCTACCTAGGCGCCGGCATCACCTACGACAACGGTCCTCTGAGCCTGGGTCTGGCACTGGAGCAACTCAACAAAGGAGACCGCACCGCTTTTTACACTGGCACTCCTCCTAGCCCTGCCACCGATGGTCTGAAAACCACGGCATGGAGCCTTGGCGGATCGTACGATCTGGGCGTAGTCAAGATCGCGACCGCGTATCGTCAATCGAAACAAAAATCCGAGAGCTTCAACCCCTCGGTTGCATCTCTGGATCTGACCCAAAAGGGCTTCATGCTCGGCGTTTCCGCTCCTGTGGGCGCAGCAGGCGAAATCCGTGCCTCATGGAACCAGTACCGCGATTCATGGAGGTTCACTGGCAACACCTCGGATGACATGAAAGCGAACGCGCTGGCATTGGGCTATGTCCATAACCTATCCAAGCGCACGGCCTTGTACGGCACCTTGGCATATATAAAGAACAAGAACAAAACTAACCCTCTGACTGGCGACGCGTACAACATGGGGCAGAGGCTGGATGGCTCCCACACACGCCTGAAGGAAAACGGCAGCCAGAGCGCCCTGCAAATAGGTATCCGCCACTCCTTCTAAGCCAACAGGAAGGGCTTTCCGCTTCTTGCAAAACCAAGGCCCCTCCAGAGGGGCTTTGGTTTTGGTGACAAGACTTCAGCTGGATTGAACCTGCTTTGCGCAGCAGCATCGCAACTCGCTGAAGGCCCAGAAACAAAAATGCCTCACACAAGGTGAGGCATTTTGATATTTGGGGTGGCTGATGGGACTCGAACCCAAGACAACAGGAATCACAATCCAGTCTTTCAAGTCACTTTTCAGCATGAAATCAGCCACTTAGATTTCTGATTTTCCAACCATGCAGAAAAATTGCTCTAGCGATGTCGCGGGTTTTCGGGAGGCCGTTGGAAAATTTCGAGCATCAGAGTAGCCGCCTTCCGCCGCTGGCCACCCGGGCTCCAGAGGCGCGCCGAACCACCTATCACAGTGTGTCTCCGCCACGCAGGAAAGATAGCGCCCCGAGGAATCTTTCTTGAAGCCCAGACATACCCCGTCTACGCGTTGACGGGGCAGCCACGCCCCCGCTTCCTGTCTATCTCGTAATCGGCCAGAGCAATGCCGTAGGTGCCGGAGCCAATATCTCCGACCTATCGACTGCCTGGAAGGCCCCGCAGCCAAACACTCAGGTCTTCTATGCCAATGCGTGGCCTAAACTCGCACCTGGCGTCGTGCAGCCCGACTACTTTGGCCCGGAGATCTCGTTCGGCAAGCGGATCAGCCCATACGGCAAGATCGGGATCATCAAGGGCTCGGTGAATGCGACGAACCTCGCGGTCGACTGGAGCCCGACCCGTGCTGGGTCGCTGTACTTCAAGATGCTGGATATGATCCAGACGGCCAAGGTAACCAAGCCGATCAAGATTGCCGGCATTGTGTGGATGCAGGGGGAAAGCGATGCCAAGGATGCGGCGATGGCCAAGAACTACGGCGCAAATCTCGTCGCTTTCATCCAGGCATGGCGGCGTGACTTGGCCGACCAATCAATCCCGTTTGCCGCCTGCCGTGTCAATCCACCGCATGGGGAGTTTCCATATGCCGCGGATGTGCGCGCCGGAGAGGAAGGAGTCACGCTACCGGGGTAGGCGTGGTTTGACTGTGACAGTCTTCAGAAGGACTCAGGAGGCATTCACTACAACGCCGCCGGACAGTTGACGCTTGGCGATCTGTTCGCGGATGCTATGCTTAAGCTGAACGCCGTCAAATAGCTACTACGCCCGAGCCCAAAACTCGCGGTCGAGCCATCCTTCGCGCCAGCAATCATGCGGGCGCGTGCCGGCTCGGTACGGGTCCGCATCAAAGGGCTCGCCGTCCGATTCAGCTTCGCGCCCCTGCTCGTATGCGATCCTCTCCGTCCGAGTCAGCTCAGAGACGTTCACGCTCGGCCTAGATAGATCCGGCCGATAGAGTAACGACTGCCAAAATTTGCGAGCGTCAGCGATAAATTGCGACCAGAGATTCATTTGCCCCAGACGCTCAACGCGTCGCAGTCGGGGCAGCCTGAGAGAACTTGCGCGAAGCCCCCCGACCCATTTCAATGAAAGGCTTCTCAACAAACCGGTAGCCAATAACCCCCGCGAAGTAACTGCCAAAAAAAGTCAGCGGAAATATTATGGCCAACTTCTCATAGTTGCCGTATAGCTCGAAGCGAACAATCAATAGGACGGCCACCCCCACAAAAAGCATGTGGTAAAGGTAGATGCTGTATGACACGAGGCCGTAGCTGTATAGATGATCCAGAAACCACGATTTCGCCTTCAACGGTTCAGCACATAGTGCAAAGAATACGCACACCACCGCCAGCACACCGTAGCAAGTTGTCTTGTCGCTGAAGAAACCTCGCTCCGGCAACGCAATATAGTCCAAACGGATGGCTGAAACCAACGCCACACACCCGACAAAAATGAGGAACGAATGGCTAAACCTCATCCTCCGAGGGCGGTCCACGAGCAATGCGGCCATCGCTACACCGAGGAAAAACGTGAATCCCAACTGAAAGAACTCAGGCCGATCGAAAGGCACCGCATCTTGATGGTGAATCACATCCCACATGACGGCGCTGAGGACGATGCATGAAGCAACCCCCATCCACTTCTTGCGCATGAGGATCAGGACGGCAGGAAGAATCAAGTAGTACCGGAACTCTATCGCAAGAGACCAGTACGCGCCATTTATAATCGTGCGCGGCCCAAAAATGTCGGATGACATCGAGAGGTAGCTGAGAACATCGCGCAAGGTGTATGGCGTGACAAATTGCCCGATCCAGTGGCCAGCGTTTCCCGTATAAAGCGCGCTGAACAGCTTGGTGAACGGTATATACACGGCCATGGAAATAGCGAATGCCGGCCAAATCCTTAGCAACCGCTTCCAGTAAAAACTGGGAATATCACGAACCGTCTTCACCGTCGATGCATTGCTGATATACAGCGTACACCCGCTCAACGCGAAGAACAGGCACACCCCGAAAGTGCCGAGATCTAGCAGGTTCAACGGCAGGAACTTACTCCCGACGTCCCCTGCGCCGTATGCCACTTCCGCTCCTCTGAGTGAGTGGGACACGACAACCAGAAAGGCCGCAAATCCACGAAGCCAGGTTAATTGGTCGATGTATTTCTTATTCATGGCCTCAGGGCTGGAGTGTTTGACGTGCACCATTAGACGCAAGGGTGCCCGTTCGGGGCTGCAAGGCGAGACTGTAACATCGCCATCGCCGCAATTCTAATCCAGCCCAGCTGCGCCTTACTGGCATGCGGCGACCGCCGCTTTCAGCCTGATCTCGTAGCCAGCGCGCAGTGCCAGCTCGGCCAGTGTGGCCTGGAACCACACGAAGTCGCTGGCCGTGTCGGAGACCTTGGCCAGCGGCCAGTCCGGCTCCGGGATGTCCGGCGCCTTGCACGGGACCGGTACCGGGACTTTGACTTCGATGGGCTTCTCGACCAACCGCAGGGGCCAGCCATACAGCAAGAGCGGCTGGAATTCGGTCTGGTCGGACGCCATGTGAGTGGATAGCGACCTTCGACCGAGAGGCTGCAATCGCCCTCCAGGCGGCCCGCCTGGCACGAAGCGGAGCGCAGGCGTCAGAAGTGGGCGGAAACGGACGACGAAGGCCCGGGATACTCGATCACGGGTCACCCCGAGTACTTCTCGACCATGGACATCCGACCCGCCGCCATCACGACGAAGCTGGAGCGCCGGTCGGCAGATGCATATGACTTCGCGGCGCACGCAAACCCCGCGACGACGCACCGACATTACGACCGCCGGAAGGTGAAACGGGCTGCTGCGACGGAGTAGAAAACAAAAACGGTGCTGTGAGCACCGTTGGAAAATTCCCATTTTCTCTGGAAATGGCTCGCATCACGAACCGCAAAAGTGCGGGTAACTCATTGATACGAAAGAGAATTTTGGGGTGGCTGATGGGACTCGAACCCACGACAACAGGAATCACAATCCTGGACTCTACCAACTGAGCTACAGCCACCGTAGAAGCGCTTATTATACTTCAATTCATGCTCATCAAACTCAAATTTAAGAGCATGAAACATTGAAATACCAATGACTCCGAAGCGTTCACCTCTTAGTCAAAGAAAAACGCTCTGTTTCACAGAGCGTTTTAAATTTGGGGTGGCTGATGGGACTCGAACCCACGACAACAGGAATCACAATCCTGGACTCTACCAACTGAGCTACAGCCA